>NZ_JBHUIY010000040.1:0-37586 GCF_042683125.1 Phaeospirillum tilakii | reverse complement strand
CTTCCTGGAACCGGCGCATCGTCTCGGCGGCGGCGGCGCGGCGCTGCCGGCCGGCGCGGCCGGCGGCACCGCCGGGTCGGGCGCGGCGACCAGCGCCACCTCGATCGCCGGCTCGGCCGGGGCGATCGCCTCGTCGGCCCCGCCGCCGGCCGCCAGCACGGCGGCGACCAGGGCGGCATGCAGCGCCAGCGAGCCGACCCCACCGACCAGACCGGAGCGGGCCTCGCCGGCCGCTCCCATCCCCCATCGTTCTCTCGGTTGATTGACCACCCTGCCCTCCCCGCCGCGACGCTGGCCCGGCGGCGCGTCCAGGGGGACGGGCCGCCACGATCACGCGCCGCCGACGGAAAGGAAGGGCAAAACGGGTCGAGCCGGACCAAGCGACGGCGGCGGAACCGGCGCGCGGTTCCCCCCGATCTTCGATCACCTCTGGCTTGGGCCGACCCTCATGTCTCCCCCGCAGCGACGCATCGGCGCACCACCACGAGGCGACAAGGCCGCGCCGCCGGGTGTCCCGCCCGTCGGATGGGTGATACTCGTCAGCGGCAGGTCTCCTGACTGGGGGATCATCGCCTGGTCCCGCCTTCCCGGTTGCCCAGTGGCGTCGTGGGACAGGCTCCCCCCTCACAGTTGCGGGAACAGTCACGGATTCGCACCGTGTTCCCTCTCTCCCCCCGGTGACCCGGGGACCGCTGCTGAGTCCAGCCCTACCCTTTGCCACCGGCCGCTGTCAACCACCCAAGCCGGGGACCGGCACCGGGGGCCGGGTCGCCCCGGGCGGGGCGGCGGCACATTACGATCAATCCATAAACTGGATATTCTTATCTGCGGCTCATATGTGTATTATCCGATCAAATTACACAAACATGGAGCGGGCCGATGCCCCTTTCCCCCCGCCTGATCGCCCTCGCTTTGCTGCCCTGGCTGGCGGCGGCGCCGGCCGTCGCCGCCCCGGCGCCGCCGGGCGAGATCCTCAACGTCTCCTACGACATCGCCCGCGAACTGTTTCAGCAGGTCAACCAGGGCTTCGCCGCCCAGCGCAAGGCGGCCGGCGCCACTCCGGTCGAGGTCAAGCAGTCCCATGCCGGTTCGTCCAAGCAGGCCCGCGCGATCATTGAGGGCCTGCCGGCCGACGTGGTGACCTTCAATCAGGTCCCCGACGTGCAGATCCTGGCCGACAAGGGGCTGGTGCGGGCGGACTGGGCCTCGGCGCTGCCCTATGGCGCCTCGCCCTATTATTCGCTGCCGGCGTTCATCGTCCGCAAGGGCAACCCCAAGAACATCCACGATTGGTCGGATCTGGCCCGCCCCGACGTCAAGGTGGTGTTCCCCAACCCCAAGACCTCGGGCAACGGCCGCTACACCTATCTGGCCGCCTACGCCTACGCGCTGGAGCAGGCCAAGGGCGACCAGACCCAGGCGCAGGATTTCATCCGCCGGCTGGTGGCCAACGTGCCGGTGTTCGACACCGGCGGGCGCGGCGCCACCACCACCTTCGTCGAGCGCGGCACCGGCGACGTGCTGGTGACGTTCGAGGCCGAGGTCAACGGCGTGCTGAAGGAATTCGGCCCGGACAAGTTCGACAAGGTGGTGCCGCCGGTCAGCCTGCTGGCCGAATTCCCGGTGGCGGTGGTGGACAAGGTGGCCGACCGGCGGGGGTCGCGCCAGATCGCCACCGAGTACCTCAATTTCCTCTATTCCGAACCCGGTCAGGAGATCCTGGCCCGCAACGGCTATCGGGTGCGCAACGAGGCGGTGGCGCGCAAATATGCCGCCCAGTTCCCGCCGCTGCGGCTCTACACCATCGACCTGTTCGGCGGCTGGGCCAACGCCCAGGCGGTGCATTTCGCCGAGGGCGGCAGCTTCGACCGGGTGTTCGAGCGCAAATGAGCCCGTCCCGGTCCCGGCGCGGCCTGATGCCGGGCTTTTCCCAGACCCTGGGGATCACCCTGGCCTATCTGGGCGTGATCGTGCTGCTGCCGCTCGGGGCGATGCTGGCCACCGCCGCCGGCCTCGGGCCGGCGGGGTTCTGGCACGCCGCGACCGGCAGCCGCGCCCTGGCCACCTACCGGGTGACCCTGCTGTCGGCGGCCGAGGCGGTGGCGTTCAACGCCGCCGTCGGGCTGCTGTTCGCCTGGGTGCTGGCGCGCTACCGCTTTCCCGGCCGCCGCCTGCTCGACGCGCTGATCGACCTGCCGTTCGCGATGCCCACCGCCGTCGCCGGGCTGGCCCTGGCCGCGCTGTTCGGCGCCAATGGCTGGTTCGGCCGGGTGCTGGTGCCGCTCGGGATCGAGGTGACCCACACCCAGTGGGGGATCGTCGCGGCGATGGCCTTCACCAGCCTGCCCTTCGTGGTGCGCAGCCTCCAGCCGGTGATCGAGGACCTCGAGCCCGAGGCCGAGGAAGCGGCCCGCAGCCTGGGCGCCGGCGATCTCGCGATCCTGCGCCGGGTGGTGCTGCCGCCGCTGCTGCCGGCGCTGGTGACCGGGCTGTCGCTGGCCTTCGCCCGCAGCCTGGGCGAATTCGGCGCGATCATCTTCATCGCCGGCAACCGGCCGTTCGAGACCGAGATCACCGCCCTGCTGATCTTCATCCGGCTGGAGGAATATGAGTTCGGCGCCGCCACCGCGATCGCCACCATGGTCCTGCTCGCCTCGTTCGTGGTGATGCTGCTGACCAACCTGTGGCAGACCCGCCAGCAACGCTATCTGGAGGCCAGCGGCCGATGAACGCCCCCCCGCCTTTTTCCCCCGCCCGCTCCGGCGGCTGGGGCCGCCGGCTGCTGATCGGGCTGGCCGTCCTGCTCGCCCTGCTGGTGCTGGTGGCGCCGATGGGGGTGATCTTCGTCCAGGCCTTCGCCAAGGGCGGCGCGGCATGGTGGGCGGCGATCACCGAGCGCGAGACCCTGCACGCGATCTGGCTGAGCCTGATGACGGTGGCGCTGGTGGTGCCGCTCAACATGGTCTACGGGCTGGCCGCCGCCTGGGCGCTGTCGCGCTTCCGCTTCGGCGGGCGCAAGCTGCTCGCCACCCTGATCGAGCTGCCGTTCTCGGTGTCGCCGATCGTCGCCGGCGTCGCCTGCCTGATGGTCTACGGCGCCACCGGCCTGCTCGGCGGGGTGCTGGAGCGGCTCGACCTCAAGGTGATGTTCGCCCTGCCCGGCATCGTGCTGGCCACCGCCTTCGTCACCAGCCCGCTGATCGCCCGCGAGGTGCTGACCCTGATGCAGACGCGCGGCGCCGAGGAGGAGGAGGCGGCGCTGGTGCTGGGGGCCGGCGGCCTGCGCACCTTCCTGTCGGTGACCCTGCCCAACGTCAAATGGGCGCTGTTCTACGGCATCGTGCTGTGCGCGGCGCGGGCGCTGGGCGAATTCGGCGCGGTGTCGGTGGTGTCGGGCCAGATTCGCGGCGAGACCAACACCCTGCCTTTGCAGATCGACCTGCTCTACCACGATTACGACGGCTCGGCCGCCTTCGCCGCCGCCTCGGTGCTGACGGTGCTGGCCCTGATCACCGTGCTGCTCAAGCTGCTGATCGAGGGGCGGGAAAGCCGGACTTGAAATCACGCCGGCCGCCGTGACTAAATGGCCCGTCCCTTTGCGCAGCGAGCGATGAATCCCCTGCCCTCCCGCCTGATCCACCTCTGCCGCCACGGCGCCCTGTCGGTCGCGCTGCTGGCCCTGCTGCTGGGCGGGCTGGTGGGAAGCGGGCTGGTGCTGTGCATCGGCGGCGGAGGTCATGTCGCGGTCGAACCGGCGGCGGCCCCCTTCCATGCCGCCGACAGCCGGCTCGCCGCCCCCGCCGCTTGTATCGACCTCGCGGTGGTCGCCCCCGCCGGCCCCTCCACCCCCCGGCTGGCGGGACCGCCGCCGCCGCTGCTGGTCGCGCTGCTCTGTCTGGTCTGGCCGCTGCTGTCGCTGCGCCGCCCGACCGGTCCCCCGCCTTGCCCCCGTGGCGGGCCGGATCCCCGCCTGATCCATCACCGCACCGTCCTCCTGCTGAACTGAGTCTTCTCCCGCGTGTCTCGCGCGCCGGAAGCGTGGCCCCGCGCCACCGCCTCCGCGCGCGTCCGTTCCCGAACGACATTCCGAGGAGAAGATGCCATGCCCCGCCTGGCCCAGATCGCGCTCGTGGGCGCGCTGACGACGTTTGCCCTGACCGGCTGCACCACCACCCCCCCGATCCGCTCGATCGTGGTCCATGACGGCCATCTCGACCGTCAGGCGATCGAGGTGCCCGCCAACACCCGGTTCACCCTCACCGCCGCCGCGATCGACACCCCGTCCGCCGCGCTGTCGGCCGGGCCGCTCGGCCTGCCGCCGACCGCGCTGCCCAACACCGTCTCTCCGCCGCCCAAACCCGGGCAGAGCCTGTCCGCCGCCGACATCCGCACGGTCGAATTCGAGCTCGGCCCGATTCCGCCCGGTACCTATCCGCTGCGGATCGTCACCGGGGATCGGGTGCAGTCGCTGCCCCTGATCGCGAAATAGGCCGGCCCCGTTTGCCCCCGCCGTCGGCCCCCGACCCGGCCGACGGCCCAAGGCCGAGAGAGAGACATGAAAATCCTTCCGCCGATCCTGACCCTGGCGGCGCTGCCCGGGCTTGCCCTGGCCGAGGGCGCGCCCCCGCTGGCGCTGCCGCCCGGCCTCGACTCCTTCGTCGCCACCGTGGTCGCCGACCACGCCCAGACCGCCACCGCCTTGGCGGCACAGGCCTGGGCGCGGGCCGAAGCGAGCGCGGCCGACCAGCCGCTCTACAACCCCGACCTCGAATTCGACGCCGCCCCGGTCGCCGCGTCACCCCCCGACACCAAGCTGTCGCCGACCTTCACCGCCGCCGTCCGCCTGACGGTCGATCTCGGCGACAAACGCGGGGCCAAGGCCCAGGCCGCGGCGGAAACCGCGCAAGCGGTCACCGCCGAAACCCGCGCCGCCCGCAGCGGTCTCGCCGCCGACGTGCTGGCGGCGCTGGCCGGCCTCGAGGCGGCCCGCCAGCGTCTCGCCGCCGCCACCCGCCAGAGCGAACTGGCCGAGACGGTGCTGGCGGTGGCGACGCGGCGGCAGGCGGCGGGCGAACTGCCGGCGGTCGATTTCAACGCCACCAAGCTGGCCGCCGCCGAGGCCCGGCGCGGGCGCGACGACGCCGACCTCGCCCGGATCGAGGCGGAAGAGACCCTGCGCGCCACCTGTCAATGCGCGATCGAGACCGCGCCCGCCCTGCCCGTCCCCCTGCCCACGCCGCCGATCCTGACCGAACCGGCGATCGACGCGCTGGTGGAAGAACGCCCGGAGACCGAGGCGGCCCGGCGCCGGGTGGCGGCGGCCCGCGCCGCGCTCGCTCTGGCCCGGGCCCAGCGCCTGCCCGATCCGACCGTCCGTCTCGGCGGCTCGACCGAGGGCGACGAGCGGCGGGTGCTGATCGGCCTGTCGATCCCGCTCCCGGTGCGCAACAGCGGCGCGGCCGAAATGGTCGCCGCCGGCCGCGCCCTGGCCGAGGCCGAGGCGCGGGAACGCCAGACCCGGCTCGATTCCGCCGCCGCGATCCGCAAGGCGAGCCGGGCCTATCGCCGCGCCGTCGAGGGCGACGAAAGCTGGCGGCGTCTCGCGGTGCCGACCCAGCAGAGCCAGTCGGCCCTGCTCGACCGGCTGTGGAGCATCGGCGAGATCGGCGCCACCGACGTGCTGGTGCAGATGCGGGAGACCGCGCGCGGCGATCTCGCCGCGATCGAGGCCCGCGCCGCCGCCTGGACCGCCTATGCCGCGCTGTACCGCGCCGCCGCGCCCCAACCCGCCGACCAGGGGAGAGCCTCCGATGAATAGACGCGAACGTGCCGCCGCCGCCCTGGTGCTGGCCGGGCTCGCCACCGGCGGTGGCTGGTGGCTGACCACGCGGCCGGAACCGCCGCCACCGCCGGCGGCCGCCGACGCCGCGCCGCCCCCGGCCCCGGCCGAGGCGGAATCCGGCATCGCCATGTCGCCCGAGGCGATGCGGCGGGCCGGAATCGTGATCGCCCCGCTGCTGCCGCGCCCGGTGCCGGCGCTGATCCGCGCCCCGGGCGAGGTGGTGTCGAACCGCTTCGGCGCCGGGGTGGTCACCCCGCCCACCACCGGCACTTTGATCGAACGCCGGGTCGCGGCCGGCGACCGGGTCCGCCAGGGCCAGGTGGTCGGCACGATGTTCAGCCCGGAAATGGCCGAGGCACAGGGCCAGTTCCTGATCGCCGACCGGGAATGGCGCCGGGTGCGCGATTTGGGGCGCGAGATCGTCTCGGCCCGCCGCTACGACGAGGCCGAGGCGCAGCGCCGTCAGGCGATGACCCGGCTGATCGGCTTCGGCCTGTCGCCCCGCCAGATCGAGACGCCGGGCGCCGCCCCGTCGGGTCAGGTCGCCCTGGTGGCGCCGCGCGACGGGGTGGTCGCCACCGACGCGGTCGCGGTGGGCGAACTGGTGGCGCCGGGCCGGGTGCTGTTCACCATCGCCGACGAGCGGACCGCCTGGATCCAGGCCCGGGTCAGCCCGGCCCAGGCCGCCGCGCTGCGTCCGGGCCAGGCGGCGACGCTGCGCTGGGACGGGCAGACCCGCCCGGCGGCGGTGCGGGCGCTGGAGCCGGCGATCGACCCGGTGACGCGGACCGTCGGGGTGCGTCTCGATACCGCCAACCAGGATGGCGCCCTGCGCGCCGGCCTGTTCGTCGAGGTCGAGCTGCCGGTCGATGATGGCGGGCCGGTGCTGGCGCTGCCGGTCGAGTCGGTGCTGCGCGGCCCCGACGGCGACTGGCGGGTCTATGTCGCCGGCGCGGACGGCCGGCTGCGGCCGGTCGAGGTCACCCTGGTGCGCGGCGCGGGCACGCTGGCGGTGATCGAGGGCCTCGCCCCGGGGAGTCCGGTGGTGACGGAAGGGGCGTTCTTCGTCCAGTCCGAGGCCGCCAAGGGCGGCTTCGACCCCCATGGCCATTGAGCGGGAGGCCGGCATGCTCAACCGACTGATCGGCGGCGCGGTCGCCCACCGGCTGATGGTGGTGATCGGCCTGATCGCCCTGCTGGGCGGCGGCGCGCTGCTGCTGCCCCGCCTCAGCCTCGACGCCTTTCCCGACGTCACCAACGTCCAGGTGACCGTCAACACCGAGGCGCGCGGGCTGGCCGCGCCCGAGGTCGAGCAATTGATCACCTTCCCGATCGAGGCGGTGATGTACGCGATGCCCGACGTCGAGTCGGTCCGTTCGATCTCCAAGACCGGGCTGTCGGTGGTGACGGTGGTGTTCAAGGACGGCACCGACATCCATTTCGCCCGCCAGCAGGTGTTCGAACGGTTGCAGGCGGCGCGCGACCGGATCCCCGCCGGGGTCGGCACCCCCCAGCTCGGCCCCAACAGTTCGGGGCTCGGTCAGGTGTTCCAGTACGTCCTGCGCTCGGACCCGCCGGGGAAATACGGCCCGGCCGAGCTGCGCGGGCTCAATGACTGGCTGGTCAAGCTGCTGCTCGCCCCGGTGCCCGGCGTCACCGAGATCCTGTCGTTCGGCGGCGAGGTCCGCCAGTTTCAGGTCCGGCTGGCGCCCGACCGGCTGCTGGCCCACGGCGTCGGCATCGCCGACATCCGGGCGGCGATCGAGGCCAACAACCGCAATGAAGGCGGCTGGTTCCTCGAACGCGGCGCCGAACAATTGGTGATCCGGGGCATCGGCGCCGTCAGCGGCGGCGCCGACGGGCTGGCGGAGATCGCCCGGATTCCGGTCCGCGAGCAGGCCGGGGGGGTGGTGCGGGTCGGCGACGTCGCCACGGTGGCGTTCGGCGGCGAGATCCGCCAGGGGGCGGTGTCGCTGACCGACCGCGCCGCCGACGGCAGCCCCCGCCCCCAGGGCGAGGTGGTCACCGGCATCGTGCTGAAGCGGCTGGGCGCCAACACCAAGGCCACCATCGACGGCATCAAGGCCCGCCTGCCGGCGATCCAGAAGGCGCTGCCGGCCGGGGTGACGATCGCGCCGATCTACGATCAGGCCGATCTGATCGAGCATGCGGTCGGCACCGTCGGCCGCGCCCTGGTCGAGGCCTTCGTGCTGATCGTGGTGGTGCTGGCGCTGTTCCTGATGAATCTGCCGGCGACGCTGCTGGTGCTGCTCTCGGTGCCGCTGTCGATCGGACTGGCGCTTATGGCGATGGCGGCGTGGGGGATGTCGGCCAACCTGATGTCGCTCGGCGGGCTGGCGGTGGCGATCGGGATGATGGTCGATGGCTCGGTGGTGATGATGGAGAACATCTTCGCCCATCTCGCCCGCCGGGGCGCCGCCCCGTCCGGCGCCGGCCGCGACGGCACCGCGCTGGTGATCCTCGAAGCGGCGCGCGAGGTCGGACGGCCGGTATTCTTCGCCGTGCTGATCATCGTGGTGGTGTTCGCCCCGCTGTTCGCCCTCCAGGGGGTCGAGGGGCGGATGTTCCAGCCGATGGCGGCCAGCATCGTCGTCGCGATGATCGCCTCGCTCGGGGTGGCCCTGCTGGTGATCCCCGCTTTGGCGACCTACGCCTTCCGCCACGGCGTGACCGAACGCCACAGTCCGCTGCTGCGGCCGGTCGAGGCGCTGTACCGCCGGATCCTGCCCGCCGCGCTGGGCCGGCGGGGACTGGTGCTCGGCGGGGCGGCGGCGCTGCTGGTGGCGGCGCTGGCCCTGGTGCCGGCGCTCGGGATGGAATTCGCCCCCGAACTGGAGGAAGGGACGCTCAACGTCCGGGTGACGCTGGGGCCCTCGGCCAATCTCGACACCGCGCTGGCGGTGGCGGCCAAACTCGAGGCCGACATGATCGCCTTTCCCGAGGTAACCTCGGTGTCGAGCCGGATCGGCCGGCCCGAACTGGGCGGCGATCCCGAGCCGGTCTCCAACATCGAGCTGCTGGTCGGGCTGAAGCCGGTGGCGGCGTGGACCTCCGCCCCCAACCGCCCGGCGCTTCAGGCCGAAATGGAACGGCGGCTGTCGCTCCATCCCGGTCTGCTGCTGTCCTTCTCCCAGCCGATCGCCACCCGGGTCGATGAATTGCTGTCGGGGGTCAAGGCCCAGTTGGCGATCAAGCTGTTCGGGCCGGATCTCGACCTCCTCGCCCGCAAGGGGGCGGAGATCGAGACCCTGGTCAAGACCATCGCCGGCACCCGCGACGTCGCCCTCGAACCGGTCGAGGGCGAGGCGCAGCTGGTGATCCGGCCCGACCGCGACCGGCTGGCCCGCCGCGGCCTGTCGGTCGCCCAGGTGATGGACGTGGTCGGCGAGGCGATCGGCGGGGTCGGCGCCGGGCAGGTGATCCGGGGCAATGAACGCCACGACATCGCGATCCGGCTCGACCGGCCCTATCGCGACAGCCCCGAGGCGATCGCCGACCTGATCCTGCCCGCGGCCAACGGCGCCTGGGTCCGGCTGGGCGACGTCGCCCGGGTCGAGATCGTCAGCGGTCCGCCCCAGATCCGCCGCGACGACGTCCAGCGCCGGGTGGTGATCCAGGCCAATGTCGAGGGCCGCGACCTGGGCGGGCTGGTCGCCGAGATCGACCGCGCCATCGCCGGGCGGATCGAGCTGCCGCCCGGCTATGCGGTGACATTCGGCGGCCAGTTCGAGAATCAGGCCCGCGCCCAGGCCCGGCTGTTGGTGGTGGTGCCGCTGTCGCTCGGCCTGATCTTCCTGCTGCTTTATTTCGCGTTCGGCTCGCTCGGGCAGGCCGGGCTGATCATGCTCAACGTGCCGCTGGCCCTGATCGGCGGCATCGTCGCCCTGTTCGTCAGCGGCCAGTATCTGTCGGTGCCGGGCTCGATCGGCTTCATCGCGTTGTTCGGCGTCGCGGTGCTGAACGGGGTGGTGATGGTCAACGCGATCAACCAGAACCTGCTGGGCGGCCTGACGCTCGAAGCGGCGGTGCTCAGGGGCGCGCTGTCACGCCTGCGCCCGGTGCTGATGACCGCCTCGATCGCGGCGCTGGGGCTGATCCCGCTGCTGCTGTCGCACGGCATCGGCTCGGAGGTGCAGCGGCCGCTGGCCACCGTGGTGGTGGGCGGTCTGGTCTCGGCCACCCTGCTGACCCTGGTGGTGATCCCGGTGGCCTATCCGCTGTTCTCGCGCAGCCTGACCGGCGGGGCCGACCCTCGCCGCGCCCCAGACGGGAACTGACCGGCCATATCAACATTACTCCGGTAGTTGATGAATTCTGTAGCATTGATCGAACCGCGCCGGGGTGGCGGCAACCACCCCGGCGCCCCCGATCCGGCCCGCCCTCGTTCAAGGCCGCCTCGGTGCCGGTGATGTTCATCGGCGCGTTCTGGCCGCTGTTCATCAACACGTCTTTACAACGTAATTTATCGGCGAATCTGCCCAGAAATATACCGAACAGAATATCCGGGGAATGTTAAAAATGAATCGGCGAGGATACCTCGATATTAACATAAAAAATCTTCACAAGTACCGCTTTTTATCGGGATTTTTCTTTAAGAAAGATTTTCATGAAGATGGATCATGCGTCACTTTTGCTCGTATTGTTATTTCCGAAAGCGCATCCCCTGGATCAAATTTTTTAGAGTTAAATGCATTCGATGTGATCGAGATTGTGATTGGTAATTTAAATAAAAGTACAGGAGTTTTTGTGAAGATTGATGACATTTCCAATAGAATGATTGAAGGCGGAATATTCGAAATATCAGACATCGAAAGTAATCAATTTAGAATAATATGTGGATTTTTTGACTTTAAAGAGTCAGTGATGGCGCAATAAACATGACATTCCGCAATCAATTACTCCAGGTCAATTCAAAGGGCGGCCGGTATCAGGCGGGCTGCCGCCCGTCGGCCCGCTCCGGGAGCAAGGATCCCCGAACCCCTCCCTTTTTCTAGGCCGCCAGGGCGCGGTCGAGATCGGCCAGCAGATCGTCGGGATGTTCCAGCCCGACCGACAGCAGCAGGCGTCGTTCGTCGCCGGGGGCGGGGCGAAGCGCGCTGCGCACGCTGCCCCAGGCCGCCCCGTCCCCCACCAGGGTCAGCGCGGCGCGGAAGCGGGCGGCGGCGGCGGCCGAGGGCAGGTCGAGCGCCAGCAGCGGCCCCGGGCCGGGACGCAGCCCGCTCAGCCGGGGATCGCCGGCCAGGGCTTGGGCCAGGCGTTGCGCCTGCTCCGACTGGACGCGCAGCCGCAGCGGCAGGGTTTCCAGCCCCTGGAGCAGGTGGAACACCGCCATCGGGCTGATCGCGACACCGAGATCGCGCAGCAGGTCGCCCCGCGCCCGGGCGATATAGGGCGAGGCGCCCCAGCGCCGCACCACCTCGCTCCACACCTGACCGTGATAGGCCGGGTTGGGCTGGTTGAGGCTGGGCAGGCGCGCACCGGCCCCGGCCCAGTCGAACCGGCCGGTATCGACCAGCAGGCCGCCCTCGGTGGTGCCATGGCCGCCGATGAAGGGCGCGGCGTCGTAGATCACCGCCGCCGCCCCCTGCGCGCCCGGACGGATCAGCAGCGGGGTATCGCTGTTATCGACGATCAGCGGCACCCCGGCGGCAGCGGCGGCCGCCGCCAGCGCCGCCAGCGGCGTGGGCGCGAGGCTGGTCGGATCGAGGCTGGGGACCAGCCACAGCCGGGTGGCGGCGTCGGTGGCGGCGGTGAAGGTCGCCGGATCGGCCGGGTCGGCCAGACGCGCCGCGATGGCCGGGCGGGCGGGCAGGTCGGGGCCGAGCGCGGCGGCGATCACCACGCTGTCGCCGGCTCCGGCCAGGGCCAGGATCGCCAGCAGCCGGGCGGCGGCGCCGCTGGCCACCGCCAGGGCGCCGGCCCCGCCTTCCAACGCGACGATCCGCCGTTCGAGCACCTCGCGGGTCGGATTGACGGTGCGGGTATAGGTGTAGCCGATCTCCTCCAGCCCGAACAGGCGGCTGGCATGACCGGTGTCGCGGAACTGGTAGGAGGTGGTGAAATGAATCGGCGGCACCACTGCGCCGCTGACCGGATCGGCGCGGAAGGCGCCACCGTGCAGGGCCAGGGTCTCAGGCGCGGGCATTCTCGTCCTCCGTCCGCTCGGCCGGGGACCGGGCCCAGACCGACGGCGACACCACGTCGCCGCTCCAGGTGTAGAGCGCCAGCAGCGGCGCATCGCCGGTGCGCATCGCATGCTCCGCCCCGGACGGATGCAGCACGAACGCGCCGGGCGGCCGCTTCCGGGTGCCGTCCGGGCCGCTCCAATCGGCGGTTCCGGCCAGCACCCGGTACAGTTCGACCGCCGGATGGCGATGCGGCAGGTAATGGCGGCGCGGGCCGATCAGGGTCAGGCCGAGGCAGACCGCATCGCTGGCGAACGGCGCCACCGGCCCGACCAGTTCGGCCCAGCCCATCGCCGTCTCCAGCCCCGGCGCGTCGGCGCGCGGGGCGTAGCCGTAGCGCCAGGGCAGGGACTGGCCATGCTCGGCCAGCAGCGCGGCCAGATCGGGCGCGGTCCGGCGCAACGGGACCAGCGCCGCCGGCAGCAGCGCCCGCACCGGGTGAAAGGTGGCGGCGGCCGACCCCGGCACGGCGGGCAGGCGATCGAGCGCGGCCAGCAGCCGGCCGATCTCCGCCCCCACCGCGTCGGCGCGCCCGGCCCCCGCCGCCAGGTGGCGGCGCAGGGCGGCAAGCAGGGCAACCAGGACCGGCGCCGGAACGGTCGCGCTCACGCCGCCGTCTCCGGGCTGGCCTGAACCACCGCCACGGCATGGCCGATCGTCTCGCCCCGGCCCAGCGCGGCCAGCGCCGCCCGGGCATCGAGCCGCCAGGGGGCCAGTTCGGCCTCGATCGTCGCGGCGGCCCCGGCGGCGGCGGCGGGATCGCGCCCGGCGAAGACCGCCTCCAGCCGCTGGGCGGGATAGAACACGAACGGGCCCCGCCCCCGCGCCTCCCACCCGGCATAGGCGCCGATCACCGCCTCCGCCTCGCTCTGGGTCTTCCAGCCGAAGGTCAGCAGTTCGGGCCGGAATCCGGCCGCCCGCACCATCTCCTCCAGCACCCGCAGCGGCACCCGCGCCCCCAGGGTGGCGACCACCGCCCCGCCGGGCGCCAGCAGATCGCGCGCCTGCTCCAGCAGCAGATAATGCAGCGTCAGCAGCCAGTCCCGCGCCACCGCCGGCACCACCTCGGCCCGCGCCGCGACGAACGAGCCGCTGGTGCGGTCGCGCTCCAGCAGGCGATCGTCGGCCAGCGGCAGATTGGGCAGGTTCTCGTAGATCAGGTCGAAGCGAACCCCCTGGTCCCGCAGCGGCGCCAGCAGGTCGCCGGCGCCGCCGAGGATCTCGATCGCGTGCCCCGGCCGCAGATTGTCGCGCAGGTTGGCGGCGGCGGTCGCCACCACCTCGGGGAACAGGTCGGTCAGGCCGATCGTGGTCGCGCCGAGAATCTCGGCCGCCGCCAGGGCGTCGAGCCCGGTACCGGTGCCGACCGCGCAGAACGCGCGGCAGCCGGCGGCGCCCCGGCGCCGGGCCAGCAGGCGCAGCGCCGGCACCCCGACGCTGGCGACCCAGTCGCGCGACAGATCCTCGACCTGGGGCAGAAAGGCGCGCGGCACCACCCCGATGGTCAGCGGGTCGAGCAGGTGGCGCGGCGGCGCATCGAGCCCGAGATAGCGCAGAATGTCGATCTTGAGGAAACGGGGGGAAGAGAGGTCGGTCATCGCATTCGATCCGTGACGGGGACAGGAAGCCTATCACCACACCAATCTACTGGCTATGTTCTTTTCTGTGGCCTCCCTTGCGCCGGGCTGGCTATGATCGCCTCTTTGCGCCAACCACGGGTGTCCCGATGCCGAAAACCGAATCCTCCTGTTCCGAATGCGGCCAGCTTCACTGCCACCGCCACGACAAACGCTATCCCGATTTCTGTCCGACCACCGCGCTGGCGGCGGAGGAACGGGCCGAGCTGGTCGCGCTCTATGGCGGCGACGGCCCCGATGCCACCCTGGCCCGCGCCGCCGCCGAGGTCGAGGGATTGTATTACGGCAAGCTCAACCGGGTCGAGGAGACCATCGCCTTCGCCCGGCGGATCGGCGCCGGCCGGATCGGCATCGCCACCTGCCTCGGCCTGATCGAGGAGACCCGGGTGCTGGTCAAGATCCTCCGCCTCGCCGGGTTCGACACCGTCGCCGCCTTGTGCAAGGCCGGCTCGATCGACAAGGAGGAGATCGGCATCGACGACAGCCTGAAGATCAAGAGCGGCGGGTTCGAGGCCTGCTGCAACCCGGTGCTCCAGGCCCGGCTGCTGAACCGGGAGCGGACCGGCCTCAACGTCATCATGGGGCTGTGCGTCGGCCACGACGCCCTGTTCACCCGCCATTCCGAGGCGCCGGTCACCACCCTGGTGGTCAAGGACCGGGTGCTCGGCCACAACCCCGCCGCCGCGCTCTACACCGTCAAATCCTACAGCGGCCGGATGCTGGACAAGACCCGGCTGCGCGATCTGTGAGCGAAGATGGGGCGGCGGGAGGCCCCGCGTCTCCCGCCGCCCGCCCCGCCCGCCGACGCCGTCAGGCCCAGACGTCCTGGGTGATGTTGGCGTACCAGCTGGCGGCATAGCCGGCTTCGAGGGCGCGGAACTGGGCCGGGGCGGCCTTGGGGCTGACCCCGCCCGCACCGGGCACCTCGGCCAGCCTGCCGTCGATCACCCGATAGACTCCGGCCACCGTGATCCCCCAGTTCGGCGCCAGCAGGCTGTAGCAGGTGTTCATCCACAAGGGCTCGGGCGGCTGCTCCCCGCGCAGCGAAGCCACCAGCGCGGCGGCGGCGACCTTGGCCTGGGCATTGGCGGTGAAGGCGGATTTCGGCTGCGGATTGGCGATGGTGGCGTCGCCGATGACGTAGATCTCGGCCGCCTTGACCGACTGGAAGGTGTTGGGCACCACCGGCACCCAGCCCGAGGCGTCGGTCAGCCCGGCCTCGATCGCGATCCGGCCGGCGCTCTGGGGCGGGATCACGTTGAGCACCCCGGCGCGGTGGCGGGTGCCGAATTCGGTCTCGACCGTCAGACTGGCGGCCTCGACCCGGGCGACCTTGCCATCCTTGCCGGCCGGCACCCATTCGATCAGGCCGGGATAGAGCGCGTCCCACCCCTCCTGGAACAGCCCCTGCTTGGAAAAACTGTCCTTGCCGTCGAGCAGCAGCAGCTTCGAACGCGGCTTGTGGGTCTTGAGGTAATGGGCGATCAGGCTGGCCCGCTCGTAGGGACCGGGCGGGCAGCGATAGGGATTGGCCGGGATCGACAGCACCACCACCCCGCCATCCTCCAGCGCCTCCAACTGGCGGCGCAGCAGCAGGGTCTGCGGCCCGGCCTTCCAGGCATGCGGCGCCAGCTCGGCCGCCGCCGGATCATAGCCCGGCAGCGCCCCCCATTTGAGGTCGATCCCGGGCGACAGCACCAGCCGGTCATAGGGCAGCCGCTCGCCCCCTTCCAGCACCACCCGCCGGGCGGCGGGATCGATCGCCACCACCTCGGCCTGGATCACCTCGATGCCGCGCGCCCGCAGCCCGTCGAAGCCGAAGCGATTCTGTTCGAGGTCGCGCAGCCCGGCCACCACCAGATTGCTGAACGGGCAGGTCAGCACGCTCGACTGGCGTTCGACCAGGGTCACCCGCAGATCGGGATCGAACCGGCGCAGATAATGGGCGGCGGTGGCGCCGCCGAAGCCGCCGCCGACCACCACCACCCGGGGGCCATTCCCTTCCGGCCCGGTGGCGCACCCCCCGGCCAGCGCGGACAGCCCGGCGGCCCCGGCCAGGGCGAGAAACGAACGGCGGTCGCAACGGCTCATCGGACTTCACTCCTCAGCGGAGGGAGGAAAAATAGGCGGCAACCTGATCGATCTCGGCCTCGCTCAGCCCCTTGACCAGCCGGGGCATCACCGTCGCGTTGGCGACCTTGTCGGCCTTGAAGTCGCGCAGCTTGCCGGCCAGCAGCACGGCGGGCTTGCCGGCGATCGCCGGAATCGGACCGTCGCGCCGGCCGTCGGTGCCGTGGCAATTGGCGCAGACCGCGGCGGCGGCCGGCAGGTCGGTGGCGAACGCGGCACCGCCCGGCGCGAACAGCGCGGCGACCACGGCAACAGCGGCGAAGGGACGCATCACAGCCTCCGGTTTAAACAACATCAAAATACCAGATTAATAGATTATTTACAACCCACCAACGAGCCCCCCCCCGAAGCTATCGGGCTTTCGCCCGAACCCAACCGGGGCGATGCCCCGGACCCCCTTCCTTTTCAAAAACAAAGGGGGTTTGGGGCATCGCCCCAAGCGGGTGCGGGCGGCAGCCCGCGTCACCCCGCCGGCACCGAGACTTGCCGGGTCTCGACCCCGCCGTCGCGCCGCCGCCAGCGCAGGGTCAGCGGGCCGGGCCGGTCGGGGCGGAAGGAGAACACCAGCATCACCTGACGCGACACCCCGGGGCCCAGCACCGCCCGCCACAGCGGCCGGCCGTCGAATTCGGCCTCGAACCCGACATAATGCGGCACCGGCAGACCGTCGGCATCGAACTCGGCGGCGGGATCGGCCAGCGGCGGCGCCAGGGCCAGGGTGGTGACCTCGACCAGCCCGCCGGGGGCGGCCGGGCCGGACAGGCGGATACGGATGTCGGCCGCCGCGCTCACGAGCGGCAGCCGCCGCCGGCGGTGATCCGCACCTCGGCGGTGGCGCCGAGCAGACGGCCATCGGCCAGCCGGGCCACCGCCGCCAGGGTCTGGCTGCGGCCGACCCGGATCCGCAGCCGCCATTCGGGCCGCGCCAGTTCGGAAAGCGGGGTGAAACTGGCCAGCCAGGCCTTGCGGTTGCCCGGGGCGAACAGATGGAGCTCGACCGGCCGGGTCCCCTCCGGCAGCAGCAGCGAGACCGGCACCGCCGCGCCGTCCTCGGCCAGTTCCGGCGCTGTCAGGACCAGCTCGGACGACCACGCCACCCGCTCCGCCTCCAGCCCCAGCGCGCGCAGGGCCTCGGCCAGGGCCGGCGGCACGGACACCGCGCGCGCCGCCGCCGGCGCCAGCATCATCCCCAGCGCGAGCCCCACCAGCACCGGGCGCCGCCTGATCCCGCCGTCCACCACCCCGTCAGCCCCCGGTCCGCAATTCGAAGATATAGACGCCGTCCTCCTCGCGCTGGGTCAGCAGTTCGATGTCGTTGTTGCGGCAATAAAGCGAGATGTCGCGCACCGAAGCCGGATCGGTGGCGCGGACCTCGAGTTCGCTCCCCGGCGGCAGGCCGCGCACCGCCTTGCGGGTGTGCAGCACCGGCAGGGGGCAATGCAGGCCGGAAACATCAACGACAATCCTGGACATCGGCCGATCGGCGAGAGGGATAAGGGTTGGCGGATCGCGCCGCCTCCTGTAAGGTAGGCAGATAATATCTATAAATCTAGTGTTTTTTGGAGATTATCGCCGTGCCGGACCTCCCCTCCCCCGTCCTGGTCGCCCTCGCCGCCGCGCTCGGCGGCGGCCTGTTCGGGGCCGTCAGCCAGGCCACCGGCTTCTGCGCGATGGGCGCGGTGTCCGATCTGGTGCTGTTCGGCGACCGGCGCCGGCTGCGCGCCTGGCTGCTGGCGGCGGCGGTGGCGCTGTTCGGCGCCCAGGCGTTGCAGGGGGCCGGGCTGATCGATCTCGGTCCGTCGGCCTACCTCGCCACGCCGACCCTGCCGCTGGCCGGCGCCCTGCTGGGCGGGCTGACCTTCGGCATCGGCATGACCCTGGCCGGCGGCTGCGGCGCCAAGTCGCTGGTGCGGCTGGGCGGCGGCAATCTCAAGGCGCTGCTGGTGCTGCTGGTGGTGGGGATCAGCGCGATGGCCACCCTGAAGGGGGTGCTGGCGCCGCTGCGCCAGGGGTTCGAGCGGCTGACCGCCCTGCCCCTCTCCCCGCTCGGCCTGAGCCGGCCCAGCCTGCCCGCGCTGCTGGAAGGGGCCGGCCTGCCGCCCGCCGCCGCCGTCGCGGTGGCGGTGGCCGGGCTCGGCGGCGGGCTGGCGTGGTGGTGCCTGAAGGATGAAGGCTTCCGCCGCTCGCCGGCCGATCTCGGCGGCGGGGTGGCGATCGGGCTGCTGGTCCCGGCCGGCTGGGCCACCACCGGGATCCTCGGCGCCGACCCGTTCGAGCCGGCCGCGCTGGCCTCGTTCTCGTTCGTCGCCCCGATCGGCGCCGCGCTGGTCTATCTGATGACCGCGACCGGAGCCTCGCTGTCCTTCGCGGTGGCCTCGGTCGGCGGGGTGGTGGCCGGGGCCTTCGCCGTCGCCCGCTGGCAGGGGCGGTTCCAGCTCGAGACCTTCACCGACCGCGACGATTTCCTCCGCCATCTCGCCGGGGCGGCGCTGATGGGGGTCGGCGGGGTGCTGGCGATGGGCTGCACCATCGGCCAGGGGGTCACCGGCCTGTCCACCCTGGCGCTGGCCTCGCCGCTCGCCCTCGCCGGCCTGATCCTCGGCGCGATGATCGGACTGCGGCGGCTGGAGACCGGATCGACCGCCGCCGCGCTCGGGAGCCTGCTGTGCCGCCGCTGAGGATCGCACGACCGCAAAGGGACTTCGTCATGCATCACGCGCCGCTGTTTTCGGGGTATGGCAAGGAGGTCTCCCCGGCCTTCCTCGATGACGGACGGCGGATCACCACCCGCTTCGCCGGCCTGACCCTCAGCACGGTGTTCCAGCCGCTGTTCCGCCGCGACGGCCAGGCCCCGCCCGCCCACGAGGCGCTGCTGCGGGTGGTCGAGCCGGACGGCAGCCCGCTGGCCCCGCTCGAAGCCTTCGCCCGGCTCAACCGCCTCGGCCATGCCGTGGCGTTCGACCGGCTGTGCCGCCTGCTGCATGTGCTGAACTTCGTCCGCCAGTCCGACGGCGACGGCAGCCTGTTCCTCAACGTCAACGGCGCCCATGTCCTCGGCCTGATCGCCGGCGAGCATGGCAGCTTCATCGGCACCCTGCTGACCCGGCACGGGCTGGACCCGGCCCGGGTGGTGCTGGAAATCGTCGAGGACCGCATCGACGACCTCGCCCGGCTGGAAGCGGCGGTGCGCGGCTACCGCCGGCGCGGGCTGCGGATCGCCATCGACGATTTCGGCGCCCGCCATTCCAATTTCGACCGGCTGTGGATGCTCAATCCCGACGTGGTCAAGCTCGACCGCACCCTGATCGTCCAGGCCACCGCCAATCCCCAGGCCCGCCGCGTGCTGCCGCGCCTGATCGAGATCATCCACGAACTGGGGGCCGAGGTGGTGTGCGAGGGGATCGAGACCGCCGAGCAGCATGCCATCGCCCTCGATGCCGGCGCCGATCTGTTGCAAGGCTTCCTGCTGGCGTCGCCGACCGACCGGCTGCAACGGATCGGCCCGGTCTGACGGCGAGGGCGCGGAAAGGACTGGCGAATAATCCATAAATCTAGTATTCTTTTACTTTACCCGTGACGCCGGGAGGATCGGAAGGTGGGCGCAGGCTGGAACGGCGATGACTTGCTGGACGAGGATCCGGCGCGGATCGGTGCGCTGTTCGCCGAGCTGCGCATGGCGGCGACGCGCGGCCGCGACGGCGCCCAGCCGGCCTGCCTGCTGGCGCTCGACCTCGATTGCTTCCGCCATCATTGCGAACGTTACGGCGACGCGGCGGCCGGCTCGGCGCTGTGCCGGTTCGCCGAGATCCTGGCCCGGGGCCTGCCCCCGGCCACCCCGGCCGCCCGGGTCGGCAGCGACAAGTTCGTCGCCCTGCTGGCCGACACCCCGCTGTCGGCCAGCCTGTGCCTCGCCGAGCGGGTGCGCGCCGCCCAGGCCGAGGCGGCGGGGGCGGACCTGCCCGACCTGACCGTCAGCATCGGCGTGGCCGACGCGATCGGCCTGCATGGCGAGAGCGCCGCCGCCGCACTCGACCGCGCCGGGGCCGCCCTGCTGCGGGCCAAGCGCGAGGGACGCAACCGCACCAAGGTGGCGCCGCCGCCCCGGCCCCAGCCGTCCGGGGCGGGAGGGCCGGGATGAACGCCTCGTCGCCCCCGCCTGCCCCGGCGCCGTCGTTCGAGACCCTGCTGAAGACCGACACCCGCCTGCGCGCCTTCAACGAGACGGTGCCGGCCGGGATTCTGATCGTCGGGGTGATGGACGGGCGGGTGCTCTATTCCAACCGGTTCTTCAATCAGACCCTCGGCCTCGCCGCCGGCGGCATCCTCGGCCATGGCTGGCGCGACCTGTTCGTCGATCAGGACGAACGCGAGCGGATGCTGGCCCGCTTCGTCGAGGAGGGCGAGGTGCGCGATTTCGAACTGCGGCTGCGCCGGCCCGACGGCAGCATGGTGTGGGGGCTGGCCTCGCTGTCGGAAATCCCGATCCAGGGCGAGGATCTGCTGCTGTTCGCCTTCGTCGACATCACCGCCCTCAAGCAGGCCGAGGCGGAGATCCGCCGCCTCGCCAATCACGACGCCCTGACCGGGCTGTCCACCCTGCGCCATTTCCGTGATCTGGTCGAGCATGCCCTGGCCCGGGCCCGGCGCGACGGCTCGCAGACCGCGATCCTGTTCGTCGATCTCGACCATTTCAAGCCGGTCAACGACACCCACGGCCACGATGCCGGCGACGCGGTGCTGCGCGAGGTGGCGCGGCGGCTGCTGGCCTGCGTCCGCGCCAGCGACGTGGTCGGGCGGATCGGCGGCGACGAATTCGTCGTGCTGGCCGAAAACGTCACCCCCGCCTTGGCCGAACGGATCGCCGGCCGGATCGTCGAGGCGCTGGGGCATCCGATCGAGCTCGGCCCGCTGGCGATCGGGATCGGCGCCAGCGTCGGCCTCGCCTTCTATCCCCATCACGGCGAGGAAATCGAAAGCCTGCTGAAGGCGGCCGACGCGGCGATGTACCGGGTCAAGAAATCGACCCGCGGCGGGGTCGCCCTCGCCGGCTGATCCCGGCGGCGGTCCTCCCTTCGCCCAAACCCAACCGGAGCGACGCCCCGCCGGAGGCGGAACCCCCCGCCGACGTCAGGCCGAGGCGCTAACGATGGTCGAATAGATCTTCTCGAGCAGGGTCAGCGCGCCGCGATAGCCGACATAGGCCCGCGACAGCACCACCTCGTAGGTGGTGGGAAAGGTCACCTCGACGATCGGCGACCGCATCCCCTTGGCGAGGTCGCGTTCCCAGGTGGTGCCGAACAGGATCGGCGGCTTGTGACCGAAATCGGTGGCCCGCACCGCCTGATGGATGCGGTGACTGTCCTCCTCGAACACCACCGGCACGGCGACGTCGTCGGCGATCGCGGCGAAGGCGGCCTCGATGCCGGGGCGGTGTTCCTCGGGCGGATTGTCGGTGACGATCTGCAACGCCGGGATCAGGCCGAGCTGGTTGACCAGGAAGCTGGTCAGGGCCAGGGCATAGGTGCTGTCGGCGAGCACCGCGAAGCGGGCCGGCAGCCCCCACCAATATTCGGCGTAGAAGGTGGTGAAATCCTCCAGGTATTTGTAATAGAGCGATTCCTCGGCGGCGATGAAGGCCTCGGCCGGGGCGGGGTCGAGGCCGGCGAACGCCACCACCGCGCGGATCAGCTCGGCCGAGGCCTTGGCCCCGATCGGCAGCAGCGGCACGTGGAGAAACGGCTGGCCGGTGCGGCGTTCGAGATGGCGGGCGATGTCGAGCCCGAGCCAGGGCGACAGCACCAGATTGAACTGGGCCTCGGGGATCCGCCGCCACTCGGCCAGCCCGGCCGAATGGTGGCCGAACAGGATGTTGACGGTCAGCCCCGCCCCTTCGAGCAGCCGCTTGATCTCGGCCAGATCGCCGCGCCAGAACGGATTGTGGTAGGGCAGCAGCGACCAGACATTGACCAGACCGGGTTGGCGCGGACCGTCATGGGGCGCGACGATCTGGTCGATGATCGCCTTGGCGACGATCTCGTGGCCGGTGAAATTGTTGCCCCGGAAGCCGCCGGTCTCGGCAAAGGCCACCGGGGTCTCGGCGCCCTGGAATTCCCGCACCACCGCGGCGACGTCATCGCCGACCAGATCGGGGATGCAGCCGGTCAGCACCACGAACAGGTCGGCGTCGAGCACCTTCTGCGACGCGGCGATCAGCTCGCGCAGGCGATCGACACCGCCGAACACCACCTCGCGCTCCGAGGCGTTGGTGCTGGGCACCACCGCGCCGCCGCCATAACCGGCGCCCTGCCAGGCATTGTACATCGCGGTATTGACGAATTGCTTGTCGGCACAGCCGGGGCCGCAATGGGTGATCGGGATCGCCCGGGGGATCGCCGCGACCGACTGCATCGCCGCGATCGAGCAGGGGTAGCGCACCTGTTCGATCGAATTGGTCCGTTCCAGGGGGGTGTCGGTGGTCATGGCGAAGTCTTTCGGCGGGAAGGGCGATGCGGCGGGAGGGATTGTCGGCAGGGGGGGGGCTATTCGGCGGGACGGGCCAGGGCGAACGGATCGCTCTGCTCCAGCCACCATTTCCGGTAGGGCAGCCGGGTATGGGCGGCAAGGTCGCGGTGGAACCGGCGGTGGGCCAGAATGTCGAGGATCGATTCCCCGATGTTGAGGATCCCCTGGTAGCCGACGGCGTGATGCTCGTCGCCGAGCGGGATCGCCGGAATGCCCAGATGCGAGGCCAGCGGGGCAAGGCCATTGTGGCGGATCAGGATGAAGTCGGGCTTCACCCGCTGCAACAAAGCGTGGAACTGGTATTGCTGGCGGTTGCCGACGCTGAAATGCGGCACGTCGCCATAGGTGTCGATCAGGTGCGACAGCGTGTCCTGGCGCGGATCCTGGCTGTCGTAGACCGGGTCGTGGTGGAACACCAGCGAGCCGTTGACCGCGACCCCCAGTTCGCGCAGCACGCAGATCAGGCCGTGGGCGTAGGCCGAACCGGTCGAGACATAGCCCTGGCGCCCGGCCAGCCGTTCGCGCAGCACGGCGAGGCGGGGGGCGATGCGGGCATGCTCGGCGGCGATGAAGGCCTCGGCCCGGTCGAGCCGGCCGGTGACCCGGCCGATCTCGCGCAGCCAGGCATCGGTGCCGGCCAGGCCGTAGGGCATCGGCGCCTTGATCTCGGGGACGCCGAATTCCTGCTCCAGCCCGGCGGCGAGATAGGAGGACAGGGTGTAGCAGAACCCCACCGTCGCCGCCGCCTCGGACATCTGGGCGAGGTCCTCGACGCTGGCCAGATCGACGACGTAATTCACCCGCAGGCCGAGATTGGCCAGCATCGGCGAGAACACGTCCGAGCCCCACAGGTTGATCACGTTGATCAGGTCGTCCTGGCGCCGCGCCGGGTCCTTGCGGACGATCTGGCGCAGGATGCCGTGCTGGGCGGCGTCGAAGCCGGTGCTCCAATGCTTCGACTTGAAGCCCTCGCAATGAAGCGGGATCACCGGAATGCCGAGTTCCGCCTCGAACGCGGTGGCGACGCTGTCGACATCGTCGCCGATGATCCCGGTCGGGCAGGAGGTGCCGATGAAGATCGCCTTGGGATGATGGCGCGCCCAGGCATCGCGCACCGATTGCTCCAGCTTGGCGATGCCGCCGAACACCATGTCGCGCTCGGTCAGGTTGGTGCAGATCATGTGGATGTTGCGCACCGGCTTGTGGCGCGCGGCCAGCCCATTGCGGAAACGCAGGTTGTAGGAGACCTGACCGGCGCCGCAGCCGATCGGCGCGTGCTGGATCAGCACCGCGTCGATGATGTGGCCGGCCTGGTTCTCGACCATCATCTCGGAGCAGACCGAGCCCTGGGTGAACGGCCCCTCCAGCTCACAGACCCGCCGCGCCTTCTGGCCGCAGCCCTTGCCGGCGCCGCCACAGCCCCGGGCATAGCCGGATTGCTCGGCCAGGGACGAGGCCGTCCCGTCCCAGCCGACGATGGTCCCCAGCCGCTGCTCGCGGCTTTCCACCACCGGGGTCTTGAGGTTGATCGGCATCTCGCTCCTCCCACGCTCGGGACGCCGCCGCGACCGGGACGCGGCGCGGCCCGGCATCGTCGTCCTTGCTGTCATCGAGGGGAGTATGCGCCGCCGCCGGATAAATCTACAAGCTAGTAGATAGATAAAAATTGATTGGGGCGCGCGCGACAACGCCAGCGCCCGGGCGGAAAATATGCCGAATGGCGGCGCCCTCGCCCTGGCCGGTGGCAGATCTTCCTACTTAGCAACTGGATTTCAGGATCTTTTGGCGCGGAGGGGGCGGCGGCCACAACGGATGGAAGCGGCGACGTCCCGGACTTGACAATTGTCTCCCCCCCTCCCCGGGCGCACCCTTCGTTCTGTCGGGGCTTCGACAAGATGCCCCCTGCCGAGGAGAGCCGAAATGATGACCGCGATGCCGATGCCGGCGATGACCGGGACCATGCCGATGATGAACGGTGCCGCGATGATGCCCGCGATGGGCGCCATGCCGATGATGGGCTGTGCCCCCCGAATGACCGACATGATGGCGATGATGAATGGCATGGCGATGCCGATGATGAACGGCATGATGATGCCGATGATGAACGGCATGATGATGCCGATGATGAACGGCATGGCGATGCCGATGATGAACACCATGCCGATGCCGATGATGAACGGCATGATGATGCCGATGATGAACGGCATGATGATGCCGATGATGAACACCATGCCGATGCCGATGATGAACGGCATGGCGATGCCGATGATGAACACCATGCCGATGATGAACGGCATGGCGATGCCGATGATGATGGCCGCCTGACCTGACCGCCGCGCCGGCGGCGGGGCGAACGACGCCCCGCCGCCGGGGGATCGTGCCAGCCGAGGCTGGTCGGCAGGGCAAGACCTGCGGAGAAGATCGCCCCGATGGGTTCCGCCTCGACCCGGTTTCACTTTGACGCCGCCCTCCGCCAGCGGGGGCTGACCGGCGCCTATTCCCTGTTGATCGGGCTGGATCAGACCCGGGCCGACAGCGCCGCGATCGCGGCCCATGTCGATCAGGTGGTGCGACAGGTCCGCGCCGGCCCAAGCGGCGAAGCGGGTCCGTCCGCCCCCGTGCTGGCCGGCTATCGCGCCCTGCATCAGGCCTTCGCCGTCCCCACCCGCAAACTGGTCTCGGCCCCGGAAACCCTGCTCCGCTTCGTCGAAAAGCGGGGCGACATTCCCCGCATCCTGCCGCTGGTCGATCTCTACAACGCGGTTTCGCTGGAAACCGGGCTGGCCCTCGGCGCGCATGACCTTGGGCGGATCGAGGGCGACGTGTCGCTGCGCCTGACCACCGGGACGGAACGCTACCAGCCGGTCGGCAGCCCCGCGCCCGAACCGGTGCGGGCGGGGGAATATGGCTATATCGACGATGCCAACGAGGTGCTGTGCCGGCTTGAGGTGCGGCAGGTCGAAAAGACCAAGGTCACCGCCGCGACCACCGACCTGTTCCTGATCGTCCAGGGCAACCCCGCCACCTCCGCCGCTCAGGTGATCGCCGGGCACGACCGGCTGCTCGCCCTGCTGCGCCAGCATTTCGGCGGCACCCTGATCCCGCTCCATCGCCCGGACTGAGCAGACCCGTTGATTGTGCCGCCCGGTCTCAGGCGGTGCGGACGTCGCCGAGAAACCGGACCACGATCTGCTTCAGATGCTCGGACTCGCCCGACAGCATCCGGGCCGCCGACAACACCTGCTGAGAGGCGGCTCCGGTCATGGAGGCGGCGTCGCTCACCCCGCCGATATTGGTGGTGATCTGGCTGGTCCCCGCCGACACCTGCTGGATGTTGGAGGCGATTTCAGCGGTGGCGGCCGATTGTTCCTCCACCGCCGAGGCGATCGAGGTGGAGATGTGGCTGATCTCGTCGATCCTCCGCACGATCAGCGAGATCGCCTCGACCACGTTCCGGGTCTGACTCTGCACCGCGTTGATCTGCGTGCTGATCTCGTCGGTGGCGCGCGCGGTCTGGTTGGCGAGGCTTTTGACCTCGCCCGCCACCACCGCGAAGCCCTTGCCCGCCTCGCCGGCGCGGGCCGCCTCGATGGTGGCGTTGAGCGCCAGCAGATTGGTCTGGCTGGCGATGTCGTTGATCAGCTTGATCACGTCACCGATCTTGGCCGCGCTGTCGGCCAGCCCGCGCACGGTCTGATCGGTACGGCCGGCTTCCTCCGACGCCGCGCCGGCGATCGAACTGGCCTCGCTCACCTGCCGGCTGATCTCCCGGATCGAGGCGGATAGTTCCTCGGCGGCGCTGGCGACGGTCTGCACCGCGTTGGAAGCCTCCTCGGCGGCGGTGGCGACGGTGCCCGCCTGCCGGTTGGTCTGCTCCGCCCCCGAGGCCATCGTCGAGGCGGTCGCTTCCAGCTCGGTGCTCGCCCCGGCCACCGCCTCCAGCACGGTGCCGACGGTGCGGTCGAACGCCCCGGTGAGGGATTCGATTGCCCGGGACCGGTTCTCCCGCCCGGCCCGCTCGGCTTCCTCGCGTTCCGCCATCCGCCGCCGCTCGATCGCGTTGTCCTTGAACACCTCGACCGCGCGGGCCATCGCGCCGATCTCGTCGCCCCGCTCGCGGCCGGCGATCTCGGCGGTCAGGTCATTGTCGGCCAGCCGCTTCATCACCCCGGCCAGCCGGGTCAGCGGCGCGACGATCTTGGCGTTCGAAATCCACAAGGCCAGCGCCACCGACAGGATCAACCCGCCGGCGACGGCGAGCGAGGTCATCAGGATGGTATGGTCGGTGGTCCGGCTCAGTTCGGCCGCGGTCTTATCGACCTCGGCGGCGAAGAAATCGGTCAGGTCGCGCTGCTGGTTGACCACCGCATTCATCAGCGGCTCGCAATGGGTCTTGAGATGCTTGCCGGCGGCCAGGGTGGCCTGGGGATCGGTGGTCGAGGCCGCCTCGCGCAGATAGGGCTCACATTGGGCAAACGCCGCCTTGGCCGCCCCCGCCACCGCATCGGTTCTGGCGACGGCGGATGGCACGAATTGGTTGATCCGCTCGATGAACTTGAAATATTCAGCCTGGGTCGCCTCGGCCTCCTTCGTCAGCCGGGCATTGCCTTCGTCGGTGGTCTCGATCGCCAGGCTGAAGGCCACCCCCATATAACGTTGCACCACCCGCCCCGCCCGGGAACTGGCCACCGCGGCGCGTTCGCCATGGTTGATCAGTTCCGAATAACCGGCATCGATCGACCGCATCGACAGGTCGGCATAGAGTGCGGCGGCGATGGTCAGCAGGCCGAAAATCCCGACCAGCACCAGAATTTTCAGTTTGATCGAAAGCTTGTCCATCTCCCGCACCCTCCACGCCGGCCCCATCGGCCTGTCCAAAGGCACATCACTATGCCTTAAGATGTAGGACGTGCCCCGAAGGGATACTATAGTCGCGAACGCGAATTTCTCCCGTGGGACCGCCGCCCCGGCGCCGGTGAGGGGGATCAGCCGTCAGAGCGGCCAATGCAGGTCGAAGAGGCTGCCGCCCAGCGTAGAGCGGCCACAGCTCACGCCGCCGCCATGGGCGCGGGCAATGGCCTGAACCACCGCCAGCCCCAGGCCGCTGCCGGTTTGATCGGACCCGGTCCGCTGGAACGCCTCGAAGATTTGGGGGACCGATGCCTCGGGCACGCCGGGGCCGCTGTCCTCGACCCGCAGATGACAGTGGCCGTCGGCAATCCGGACCTCGATGCGCAGCGGACCGGGGGTGGCGTGATGGCGCGCGTTTTCCAACAGGGCCAGCAGGGCCTGACGGATGCGAACCGGGTCGCACCGGACCGGCGGCAGGTCCGCCAACGCGCGGGACAGGGTGAATCCGGCCCCCTCCAGACTGGCCTGAAACGCCCGCACCACCGCCGTGACCTCGGCCTCGAGGTCGATCGGGAGCAGGTGCAGATCCAGGCGGCCGTTTTCGGCCAGCCCGACCAGCCGCAGATCCTCGATCAGACGCCCCAGCCCCTCGACCTGGGTCAGCAGGGACTGGAACAGCTCCGGCGCCGGTTCGAACACGCCTTCGGTCAAGCCCTGCAACCGGCCGCGCAGCACCGTGACCGGGGTGCGCAATTCATGGGCGATGGCGGCGTTCCAGAACCGCCGTTCCCGTTCCATCCGCTCCAGCCGCTGGGCCATCGCGTTGAAATCGCCGACCAATTGCGCCGCCTCGCCCAGGGAGCGGTCGGCGCCGCCAGCCCGGACCGACAGATCGCCCTGGGCCAGTCGGCGCAAGCCCTGGGCCACCGAATTGAGCGGCACCAGGATGCGGCGGGCCAGCCGCAGGGCGGAAAACACCGCCAGCCCCAACGCGGCCAGGGCGGTCAGCGCCATCCAGCCCCATTCCAGCGGGGTGGGCAGCCAGCTATTGCCATCGGGGCCGGGAAAGCTGGTCGGGGCCAGGAGGAACCACAGCGTGTAGAAGGCATAGGATCCCAGCAGCGCCAGCAGGGTGGTGCCCAGCGCCAGCGCCATCATCGAGCGGATGATGCGGCGGCTGAGACCGCCCCGGGCCTCCGTCACGGCACCGCGCCCAGGCGATAGCCGACGCCGCGCACGCTGGCGGGAACGCCCTCGATCCCGGCGGTTTCCAGCTTCCGGCGCAGCTTGCTGAGGTGGCTGTCGACCGTGCGTTCCAGCGTCTCCCCCTCGGGCAGACAGGCGACCAGCAATTCCTCGCGCCCGAACACCCGGTGCGGCGCCCGCATCAGGTGGGTCAGCAGCCGGAACTCGGTCAGGGTCAGCGGCAGCGGCGGGCCATCGCCCGCCAGGGTGATCTCGTGGCTTTCCAGATCGGCCTGCAAACGGCCGACGCGCAGGAAACGCCGGGAGGCGGACTCGCCACCGGGGCGGGCCCGGCGCAGCACCGCCTGGACACGGGCGACCACCTCGGCCGGATTGAACGGCTTGACCACGTAATCGTCGGCGCCGATCCGCAGCCCCATCAGCTTGTCGAGATCCTGGTCCATCGCGGTCAGCATGATGACCGGGGTATCGCCCCGGCGCCGCACCTCGGACAGCACCTGCCAGCCGTCCCGGCGCGGCATCTGGACGTCGAGCAGGATCAGGTCGGGCGCCAGCGACAGATGCAGGTCGAGGGCCCGCTCCCCATCGGCGGCCCGCACGCTGCGCAGGCCGCTCCGGGTCAGATAGGCCGCCAGGATGTCGGCGATCTCGGGTTCGTCCTCGGCGATCAGGACCAGGAAGTGGGGCTCGACCGGCGGCGAGGGCATGACAGGTCTGCGTCCTTGGGGTTCGTCTCCATTGTATCTCCACACGGGCGCGACGGAAACGCCATCGCACCGGTCCAGGCTGTGCCCCCACCTGTTGAAAGGCCGCGTGAATGAGAACCGAACGCCTGTTCCCCGCCGGTGCCGGGCTGGCCCTGCTGGCCGTCCTGCTGGCCGGATGCGGCGACGGCGCCCCCGAGGCCCCGCCGCCGCCGGCCCAGGTCACGGTGATGACGCTGGCGCCGGCGCGGGTGGAGCTGACCGAGGATCTGCCCGGCCGGGTCGCCGCCCTGCGCGTCGCCGAGATCCGGCCCCAGGTCAGCGGCATCGTCCAGCGGCGGCTGTTCGAGCAGGGGGCGGAAATCCGCGCCGGCACCCCGTTGTTCCAGATCAATCCCGCCCCGTTCAAGGCCGACGCCGACATGGCCGCCGCCGCCCTGCACCGGGCCGAGGCCGCCCTGACCCGCGCCCGCCGGCAGGCCGAGCGCCTGGAGCCGCTGGTCGAGGCCGACGCGATCAGCCGTCAGGCCTATGACGATGCCGTGTCGCAGCGGGACCAGGCGGCGGCCGAGGTGGCCCAGGCCCGCGCCACCCTGGCGCGGCGCCGGCTCGACCTGACATTCGCCACGGTGGACGCGCCGATCGCCGGCCGCATCGATCAGGCCCTGGTGACCGAGGGCGCGCTGGTCGCCCCGACCGATGCCGCGCCGATGGCCCGGATCCAGCAGGTGGATCAGGTCTATGTCGATGTGCGCCTGCCCGCGTCCGCGCTGGAGGCGATGCGCGAGGCGCTGCGGCGGGACGGCGGCGGGGTGCCGGTGACGGTGCTGCGCGGCGACGGCACCCCGTCCGACCTCAGCGGGCGGGTCCTGTTTTCCGGCATCACCGTCGATGCCGGCACCGGCGACGTGCTGCTGCGGGTGCTGGTCGACAATCCCCGCCGCGAGCTGCTGCCCGGCATGTTCGTGCGGGCGCGGGTCCCCCAGGCCCGCCACGACGCCGCCCTGATGGTGCCGCAGCAGGCGGTGGTGCGGGTGGGGGGCAAGCCACTGGTCTGGGTGGTGGCCGAGGACGCCACCGTCCGCGCGGTGGCGGTCGATCCGGGCGAACGGGTCGATCATCGCTACCGCATCCGCTCCGGCCTGACCGCCGGACAGCGGATCGTCATCGAGGGCATGGAACGCCTGAGCGACGGCGCCACGGTGGCGCCGCGCCCGTGGCGGCCGGCCGAGACACGCTGAACCGCCGGGGATCCCGTTCGATGCCGCATTTCTTCATCACCCGCCCGGTCTTCGCCTGGGTCATCGCCCTGTTCATCATCCTGGCCGGGCTGATCGCCCTGCCCCAGTTGCCGATCGCCCGCTATCCCTCGGTGGCGCCGCCGACGGTCAACCTCTACGCCAGCTATCCCGGGGCGACGCCCCAGACCATGAGCGATTCGGTGCTGAGCCTGATCGAGCGCGAATTGTCGGGGGTGCGGAACCTGCTGTATTTCGAGTCGATGGCCGACACCTCGGGCACGGCGCAGATCACCGCCACCTTCAAGCCGGGCACCGATCCGGAACTGGCCCAGGTCGACGTGCAGAACCGCCTGAAGGCGATCGAGCCCCGGCTGCCCCAGGCGGTCCGCCAGAACGGCCTGGCCGTCGAATCCGCGTCCTCGGGCTTCCTGATGCTGATTTCCCTGAAATCCGAGGACGGCCGTTTCGACGAGGCGGCGCTCAGCGATTACATGGCGCGCAGGATCATCGAGGAGCTGCGCCGGATCGAGGGGGTCGGCCGCGTCCAGCTGTTCGGCGCCGAGCAGGCGATGCGGGTCTGGGTCGATCCCGCCCGGCTGATCGCCTTCGGCCTGTCGATCAACGACCTGTCCGCCGCCATCGCCCAGCAGAACGCCCAGATCGCGCCGGGCCGGGTCGGCGATGCCCCCACCGTGGCGGGACAGCGCGTGACCATTCCCCTCACCGTGCGGGGACAATTGCAGACCCCCGAGGAATTCGCCGCCATCGTGCTGCGGGCCAATGCCGACGGCTCCAGGCTGGTGCTGGGCGACGTTGCCCGGGTCGAACTGGGCGCCCAGAGCTACGGCTTCGCCAATCGCGAGAACGGCAGGAACGGCACGGTCGCCGCCGTGCAATTGTCCCCCGGCGCCAATGCCGTCCGCACGGCGGCGGGGGTGCGCGCCCGCCTCGCCGAACTGAGCCGGACCATGCCCGCCGGCATCAGTTACGCCATCCCGTTCGACACCGCCCCCTTCGTCAGGATCTCGATCGAGAAGGTGATTCACACCCTGATCGAGGCGATGGCGCTGGTGTTCCTGGTGATGCTGCTGTTCCTGCAGAAAGTCCGCTACACCCTGATCCCGGCGATCGTCGCCCCCATCGCCCTGCTGGGCACCCTGACGGTGATGCTGGCGGCGGGGTTCTCGATCAACGTGCTGACCATGTTCGGCATGGTGCTGGCCATCGGCATCATCGTCGATGACGCCATCGTGGTGGTCGAGAACGTCGAACGCCTGATGCGGAGCGAGGGCCTGTCGCCCCGGGATGCCACGATCAAGGCCATGCGGGAAATCACCGGCGCGGTGATCGGCATCACCCTGGTGCTGACGGCGGTGTTGATCCCGATGGGACTGGCCAGCGGCTCGGTCGGGGTGATCTACCGCCAGTTCACCCTGTCGATGGCGGTGTCGATCCTGTTTTCCGCCTTCCTGGCCCTCAGCCTGACCCCGGCCCTGTGCGCCACCCTGCTGCGGCCGGTCGATCCCGGTCCCCCTGACCAGGCCGGCTTCTTTGGCTGGTTCAACCGGCGCTTCGACGGCATGACCCGCGCCTACGAAGCCCGCACCGCCGCCCTGGTGCGACGGGGCGGACGCATGATGGCGGCGTTCGGCGTGGTGGTGGCGCTGCTGGGGGTGGGGTTCGACGTCCTGCCCTCGGCCTTCCTGCCCGAGGAAGACCAGGGCTATTTCATGACATCGTTCCAATTGCCGTCCGATGCCACCCAGGAGCGCACACTGGACGCGGTGCGCCGGTTCGAGGCCCATGTCGCCACCCGCCCGGCCATCGCCTCCACTCTGTCGATCCTGGGCTTCGGCTTTTCCGGCTCGGGGCCGAACACGGCGCTGGCCTTCACCATGCTGAAGGACTGGGACCATCGCGGCGGCGTCAGCGCCGGCGAGGAATCCCTGGCCGCCCAGCAGGCCCTGGCCGACCTCCCCGAAGGCATGGTGATGAGCCTGTTGCCGCCTTCCATCGAGGAAATGGGCACCTCCTCGGGCTTCAGCCTGCGCCTGCTGGACCGTGCCGGCCAGGGCCAGGCCGCGCTGAAGGCCGCCGAAGCCCGGTTGCTGGAGCTCGCGGCCCGCAGCCCGCGCCTCGCCAACGTCTATGCCGATGGCCTGCCGGCCGGAACCAGCCTCCACCTCGACATCGACCGCGCCAAGGCCGAAACCCTGGGCGTGCCGTTCACCGCCATCAGCGAAACCCTGACCACGGCGATGGGGTCGCTCTACGTCAACGACTTTCCCAATGCCGGACGGATGCAGCAGGTGATCCTTCAGGCCGACGCCCCCGCCCGGATGCAGATCGACGACGTCCTCAAACTGTACGTGCGCAACACCCAGGGCGGCATGGTGCCGCTGTCCGAGCTGGTGACCCCCACCTGGGAGGAGTCGCCGGTGCAACTGGTCCATTATCAGGGCATCCCGGCGGCCCGCATCGCCGGCGGTCCCGCCCCCGGCATCTCCAGCGGCGAGGCGATGGCCGAGATGGAGCGGCTGGCCCGGCAGCTTCCCCCCGGCTTTGCGGTCGAATGGACCGGGCAATCCTTGCAGGAACGCCAGTCGGCGGCCCAGGCGCCGCTGTTGCTGGCGCTGTCGATGCTGGTGGTGTTCCTGGTGCTGGCGGCGCTGTACGAAAGCTGGTCGATCCCGCTGGCGGTAATGCTGGTGGTGCCGCTCGGCCTGCTGGGGGCGGTGGCGGCGGTGCTGCTGCACGGCCTGCCCAACGACGTCTTCTTCAAGGTGGGGATGATCACGGTGATCGGCCTGTCGGCCAAGAACGCCATCCTGATCGTCGAATTCGCCCGCCAATTGCACGCCCGGGGCATGGCCTTGCCCGAGGCCGCGGTGACGGCCGCCCGGCTGCGGCTGCGCCCGATCCTGATGACCTCGCTGGCGTTCGGGCTGGGGGTGGTGCCGCTGATGCTGGCCTGGGGCGCCAGCGCCGAAACCCAGCACGCCATCGGCACCGGCGTGTTCGGCGGCATGGTCAGCGCCACCGTGCTGGCGGTCTTCTTCGTTCCCGCCTTCTTCGTCTTGGTGGTCGGCGGCCAGGAACGGCTGAGCGCCTGGTGGCGCGCCCGCCGTTCGCCCCTCCCGTCCCAGGAAAGCTGAGCCGATGCGCCCCTTTCTGCTGCCCGTGCTGCTGGCCTTGTCGGCCTGTTCCCTGGCCCCCGACCTGGAGAAACCGGACCCGCCGGTTCCGGCCGCCTATCCGTCGCCGGTCGCCGGCGAGTCCGCCGCGTCGCTGGACTGGCGCGCGATGTTCGGCGATCCCCGCCTGCAACGGCTGATCACGCTGGCCCTCGACCACAATCGCGACCTGCGGCTGGCCGCCCTCAACGTCGAAGCGGTCCAGGCGCAATACGCCATCGAGCGCGCGGCCCGTTTCCCGGCGCTGAGCGCCAATGGCGGCTTCACCCGGCAGCGTCTGGCCGCCGATCCGACCAAGGCCGACAGCCCGGCCTCGCTCCAGAACCAGCACGGCCTGGGGATCGGCGTCAGCGCCTTCGAACTGGACCTGTTCGGCCGGGTGCGGTCGCTGTCCGACGCCGCCTTCGCCCGCTATCTGGCCAGCGAGGAAGGAAGCCGCGCCGCCCGCATCGCCCTGGTCGGCGCGGTGGCCGACGCCTATTGCGCCGAGCGGCTGGCCGAGGAACAGCGCGACCTGGCCGAACGCACCCTGGCCGACTGGCGGCAATCGCTCGCCCTGGCGCGACGGCTGAAGGCCGCCGACCAGAACAGCGGCCTGGACATCGCCCAGGCGGAAGGCCAGGTCGCCACCGCCGAGGCCGACCTGGAAGGACGCGGCCGCGCCCTGGCCCGGGCCAGCAACGCGCTGGCGCTGCTGGTCGGCACCGGCCTCCCCCGCGACCTGCCGCCGCCGAGGCCGCTCGACGACGGCGCAGTGCGCACCCGGCTGCCCGCCGGGCTTCCGTCCGACCTGCTGATCCACCGCCCCGACATCCGGCGGGCCGAACAGGCCCTGATCGCCGCCAATGCCAATATCGGCGCCGCCCGCGCCGCCTTCTTTCCCCGCCTGTCGCTGACCAGCTCGGTCGGCTTCGCCAGCCCGCTCCTCGGCAGCCTGTTCGACGGGGCCCAGCAGGTCTGGAGTTTCTCGCCGCAGATCACCCAGCCGCTGTTCCAGGGCGGACAGCTGCGGGCCGAACTACGTCTGGCGGAAATCCGCCACTCCGAGGCGGTGGCGGACTACGAACGCACCATCCAGACCGCCTTTCGCGAGGTCGCCGACGGATTGGCCGGCAGCGCCACCTATGGCCGCCAGATCGAGGCGCAGGATCGCATCGTCGCCTCGGCGGCCCGGCGGGTCGAATTGTCGACCCTGCGCTACCGCTCCGGGCTGGAAGGACGGCTGGAACTGCTGGATGCCCAGCGCCAGCTCTATGCCGCCCGCCAGACCCGGCTCGACCTCAAGCGCGAGGACATCAGCAACGCCATCGGCCTCTACAAGGCCCTGGGCGGCGGCGCGGCGGCCGCGCCCACCGATGCCCGCCAGGGGTCCTGACATGAGCAACCAATCCCGCCCGGGACTCGGCGTCCCCCTCCTGGTGCTGCTGGCCCTGCTGACGGCACTCGATTCGATGGCCATCGACACCTATCTGCCGGCCCTGCCCGCCATCGCCGCCGATTTCGGCGTTGCGGCGGCCCAGGTGCAGCAGACCCTGCTGGTGTTTCTGATCGGGCTGGCGGTGGGACAGGCGGTGTATGGTCCGCTGCTCGACCGCCATGGACGGCGGATCCCCCTGCTGGCCGGGCTCGGGATCTTTACCGCCGGCTCCGCCCTGGCGGCGCTGGCGCCGTCGGTGGAGGGGCTGATGCTCGCCCGTTTCCTCCAGGCGCTGGGGGCCGCCGCCGGCCTGGTGGCTCCCCGGGCCATCGTCACCGACCTGTGCGACCTGCGCGCCTCGGCCCGGGTGTTCTCCCTCCTGATGCAGATCATGACCCTGTCCCCCATCCTGGCCCCGGTGCTGGGCGGCCTGATCCTCGATCATGGCGGCTGGCGGGCGACCTTCTGGTGGCTAACGGCGGTGGGGGCGACGGGGTTTCTGTGGTGCCTGCGGTCGATTCCCGATAGCCGCCCCGCCGGGTTTGACGCCGGCGCCGGTCTCTGCGCGGCCATCACCGCCTATGGCCGGCTGGCGCGAGAACCGGCGTTCCTGGCCCGAACCCTGGCCGGTGGCTTTCTCCTCGGCGGCTTGTTCGTCTATCTTGGCGGATCGTCCTTCGTGTTCATTGAGACCTTTGGCCTGACCCCGCGCGCGTTCAGCTACGTGTTCGCCGCCAACGCGGTCGGCTTCATCATCGGCGGCCAGATCGCCGACATGATGCACCGCTGCGGGTGGAGCGCGGGGCGGGTGATGTATCTCGGGCTGGCGGCACAGGGCACGGCCGGGATCATTCTCTGTCTCTGCCTGTGGGGGATGGCGCCGTCGCCCTGGATCTTCGCGGGATTGCTGGCCGCCACCCTGACCGCCGCGGGGCTGATCATCGGCAATCTGACCGCCTTGACCATGGCCGGCAGCGGCGATCGGGCCGGGACCGCCTCGTCATTCATGGGAACGGTGCAATATCTGGCCGGCGCCCTGATCGGCGCCGTTCCGGCGGCCTTCCCGGCCGCACTCGCCGCCATTCCGCTGACCATCGCCCTGTGCGCGGCGGCGGCGATCATCGCCTGCCTGGCCGCCGACCGCTGGGATCAACGGTCAGGCGCCCCGGCGATCCCATAACCCCTGACAGGACGGAGAAAAACACGATGTCCTCACCCCTTCCCGAGCAGAAATATTCCACCGCCATACGGATCATCCATTGGGTGCGGGCGGCGCTCATCGTCGGCCTGTTGGCGGTGGGACTGCTGATGGTCAGCCTCCCCGACGACATGCCCGAAAAATTCGCGATCCTGTACCCCAACCACAAGCAATTCGGCATCCTCGCCCTGTTGCTGGTCCTGACGCAATTGCTGCTCCGCAGGATCCATGGCGTACCCGAGCCGGTCAAGCTGCCGCCGCTTGAGCAGACGATCTTCCTGTTCACCCACGGCTTCTTCTATGTCCTGATGATCGCCGTCCCCGTGACCGGCTACTGCCTGTCCAGTTCCTACCCTGAAAGCGATGGCATCCCGTTTTTCCTCACTTCGCTTCCCGAGCTTCTCGACAAGGATCAGGCGCTGTCGTCCCGATTCGCGGCGGTCCATTCCCTGCTGGCCTCCGGATTGCTGCTCCTGGTGGCCCTGCACGTCGGTGGCGTGCTCAAGCACCGCTTGCTCGACCACGGCCCGCTCCGCCGCATCCTCGACCGCATGCTGTGAGCGTCCTCCGGAGCCGGCGTCTCGTCACCGTGTCGGCATGACCTGACCCACCGGGTCAGGTCATTGGCCGGGCGGGATATCGCCATAGGGGGACGACGGATTCCTGGGCCATGAAGCGGGCCCTTTGAACGGCCCATTCGTCGCTCTGCCCAAGAAGAATGGCGCCGATCAGGCGAGTGATGCCGTCTTCGTTTGGAAAGATGCCAACGACCGCCGTCCTGCGTTCGATTTCGCCGTTGAGGCGCCCTATGGGAGGGGGCTTGCAGCTTGGCCCGATGGGCAACCGGGAAATCCCTGTAGGCCAGGACATCCCTCTCGGCCTCATCCATCAGTTCGACCCGTTTGCCCGCCCTGGGCATGAGCATCACCGGCAGGGTTTTGCCACAGCTTGCCAAGCGGAGCCGGGGAATAAGGCGCGGTCAAAAATAGTTTTTTGCAATTTTATCCATAATGGACTCGCAGCCTATTTTAATCAGAAAGCCCTTAACAAAATCACCACCCCCAGCGCAAACAGAAATGACGCCGGCAGCTTGCTTTATTGAATTTGCGACGTAAATTTTATAAGCCGAATTCTTCAACTCCATCCCCACGTCATTCCAGAATCGTGTATTTGCATACTGCGCAAACGCGATATCTCGATTGATAATGTTCGGATCAAGCGACGCGACATAAAGGACGAGTGACATCGCCGAATTCGGCTTTGGAACCGGAAGAAAATGCCCAACAATTGACAATAATTTCTCGCCATCACTAGGGCGCGTTGACATTCTGGGTTCCCATGGGCTGAAAAATCTGGTTCAAGGCTTCCTTTCGAGAAGGGGACTTGAATGAGCGAAGTTCGTCTGATCCTGAAGGATCACCAATGGGACCGGATGGCG
>NZ_JBHUIY010000039.1:0-39126 GCF_042683125.1 Phaeospirillum tilakii | reverse complement strand
GGCCGAGGGCGGCGCGCGGCGGCGGCGCGCTCGGCGCGCAGGCCGGAATCGGCGCGCGGGGTCGGCGCGCGGGGATGCTCGCGCGCCTCGCGGTAGAAGCGGGGTTCGGCCGGGGCGGCGGCGGGGCGCTCGTCGCGGGCGCCGCTGGGCAGCAGGCGGTCATCGGGATCGACCGACAGCCCACGGGGGGAAGGCCCGGCACCCGAACCAGGTCGGCGAGAGGAAGGAGCGGCCATGGCGATGTCAGGTCCCTGTCCCGGCCTGGGTGGAGGGGGCGAATGCGGGGGTCAGGCCCGTCCCGCCAGCAGGGTGGCGACCCCGCCGGCGACCTGGGCATGGCAGTGCGAGGCGAGGTCCTTGCGCGACGGAAACGCGGCCAGGGTGGTCGGCGGGTGGAACATCACCTCGATGGTGACCCGGCCGAGCCCCAGCGCCCGGAACAGATGGCCGGCCAGGGTCATGTCGCCGTACCAAGCGAAATAGGGGCGGAACGCCCGCCCGAGCGGCAGCCCGTCGAGCCGGGTGTAGGCCAGCGACACCGGCTGCACCGGCAGCGGCTGTTCGGCGCCGCCGGCGGCGGGCAGGGCGGCCTCGGCCACCGACAGCAGCGCGCTCTTGAACGGCAGCACGCCGTTGCCGTCGTTGCTGGTGCCCTCGGCGAACAGGATCAGCGAATCGCCGTGTTCCAGCCGGCGGCGGATGCCGTCGCGCTCGCGCGCGGTGGCGGCGGGGCGGCGATCGACGAACACGGTGCGGGCGAGGCGGGCGAGAAAACCGAAGCCGGGCCAGCCCGCCACCTCGGCCTTGGCGATGAAACAGGCCGGAATCAGCCCGCCCAGCACGATGATGTCGAGGTAGCTGGCATGGTTGGCGACGAACAGCACCGGCCCAAGGGCGGCGGCGGGGGCGCCGTGCGCCACCACCTCGAACCCGATCAGCCGCATCACCCCGCGCCAGTAGGCGACGACGAAGCGGGCCGCCACCCGGTGCGAGATCACCCGCAGCATCAGATAAGGCGGGACGAGCAGCAGGGTCCACAGACAGAAGGCGGTGAAGCGGAGCAGGGCGAGGGCCGGGGATACCATCGCCACCGTCAGCCTTCGGCCCCGGCGTCACGCGCGTTGCGGCCGTAATGGCTGAGATATTTGGCGGTGATCAGGTCGGTCTTGACCAGCACGCAGATGTCGGTGGTGTTGAACTGGTGGTCGATCACCGCGCCGTCGCCGACGAAACCGCCGAGGCGGAGATAGCCCTTGATCAGCGGCGGCAGCTCGGCCAAAGCGCGGCGGGGATTGAGGTCGTCCTTGGCGCGGCGGTTCATGTCGACATAAAGCGACGGCAGCGCGCGCGGCCGCAGCGCCTCGGGGGCGAGGTGGTAGTGATAGAGATAGGACAGGTCGCCGGCGACCTGATCGGGATCGGTGCCGGGCAGGCTGGCGCAGCCGAACATCAGCTCGACGTCGTGCTCGAACACATAGGCGGCGATGCCGTCCCACAGCTTCTTCATCGTCGCGCCGTTGCGGTAGCCGGCATCGACGCAGGAGCGGCCGAGTTCCATGAAGCGGCAGCCGGTGGCCAGGATCGGCGCGATGTCATACTCGCCGGCGGTGTAGAACCGGCCGTAGCGTTCCCCGGCGGTGCGGCGCATCAGGCGATAGGTGCCGACGACGCCCTCGGCGCCGTCGCCGCGGGCGCGGTCGATCACCAGCAGATGGTCGCACACCGCGTCGAATTCATCGACGTCGCGGCGGCGGGCGCGGGTCAGGTCGGTGGGGTGGGCCCCCATTTCCTCATAGAACACCCGGTAGCGCAGGGTCTGGGCGGCGGCGATCTCGTCATCCCCACGGGCGAGTCTGACGTCGAGGCGCTCGGTCGATTCCTCTGCCGGAAGAGCGGATGGCATGGTTCCTCTGGGTCCGTCGGCAAACGCGGATGGGCCGCGCCCGTTATTTCTCTGCCCGTTCATCGTCGGGAGTCAACGGAACTCCGTACAACTCCAACCGATGGCCGACCAGACGGAAGCCATAACGGCGGGCGATTTCCCGCTGGAGCGCTTCAATCTCGGAGCTGGTGAATTCGATCACCGCGCCCGACTGGACGTCGATCAGATGGTCGTGATGATCGCCCGCCGCTTCCTCGTAGCGGGCGCGGCCATCGCCGAAATCGTGGCGCTCGAGAATCGAGGCTTCCTCGAACAGGCGGACGGTGCGGTAAACCGTGGCGATGCTGATGTTGGGGTCGATCCGGGTGGCGCGGCGATAGACCTCCTCGACGTCGGGGTGGTCGGCCGAGTCCGACAGCACGCGGGCGATCACCCGGCGCTGCTCGGTCATTTTCATCCCTTTGTCGATGCAGCGCTGTTCGATCCGCGAGACCATGACCTATCCGATGATGCGGCGTCCGCGACGCCGGCCCGCCCGTTCGGACGCCGTCGTCGCGGCGTCCGAAGGTTCCCAGGCCGGCGCCTGCCGCCTTACACCGCCCGCTTGCGGGTCCGGGGCTTGGTTCCCAGACCGATCTTCTTGGCCAAGCTGGAGCGATGCTGGGCGTAGTTGGGGGCGACCATCGGATAATCCGGCGGCAGGCCCCAGCGGTCCCGGTACTCTTCCGGGGTCATGTTGTAAGCGGTCTTGAGGTGGCGTTTCAACATCTTCAGTTTCTTGCCATCCTCCAGACAGATGATGTAGTCAGGAGTCACCGATTTGCGCACCGCCACCGCGGGCTGCGGCCGTTCCGGCGCGGCCGGCGCGGTTCCCACCGCCGCCAGGGTCCGATAGACCTCCTGAATCAGATGGGGCAGTTCGCCGAGAGCCACATTGTTGTTGCCGACATGCGCCGCCACGATTTCGGTCGTCAGCGCAAGAAGATCACCCTTTTCCGAACGCTCCGGCATCTGGAGCACGCCTCCTTCTCCTGATTGGAAGGCCCTATATAATTTTTTGCCGGTGACGAAGCAATAACCAATATGACAATGCAAGATGACTCGGGACGCATGACTGAGACTCCGAACTACAGCCTTGACATCATGGGAGATGTCTGCCCGATGACCTTCGTCAAGGCCAAGTTGCTGTTGGAACGGATGGTTTCTGGCGAGAGCGCGGAGATCTGGCTGAAAGGCCGCGAGGTGATTGAAAACGTCCCGCGCTCGATTCGCGAATTGGGACATCAGATCCTGGCGTTGACGCCAATCGATCAGAACGACCCCGATGGTCCGCATCGACTCCTGGTGATCAAGTCATAAGTTATTCAACGGGGCCGGGATCTTCGGCGGCACCCGGCGTTGACTTGGGCTTTTCCAGGGGAAGACGCATCGTCAGTGCGTCGATACCGTGGTAATAACCCTTACGCCGCCCGAGCGGCTCGAAGCCGTGGCGGCGGTAGAGCGCCTGGGCCGGATCGTTGTCGGCGGCGACCTCGAGGAACATCGTCGCCGCCCCCCGCGCCGCCGCGTCGCGCAGCGCCGCCGTCAGCAGCAGCGCCCCAACTCCCTGGCGGCGCCAGGGCGGCAGCACGGCGATGGTCAGGATCTCGGCCTCGTCGCCCAGGCAGCGCCACATCACCAGCCCGGCGGGCCCCGGCGGGGCGAGGCTCGGCCGCAGGCTGGCGCCATCGACCGCGATCAGGCCCTGGCTGCCCGGCATCAGCAGCACCTCGGCCATCGAGCGCGGGCTCCACGGCTCGGCGAAGCAGACGGCATGCATTCCGGCCATCACCTCGGCATGCGGCATCGCCGCCGCGACCAGTTCGATCATCGTGCCGCTCCGGCCAGGGTGACGTCGGGCGGGCGCAGGTAAAGCGGCTCGGCCGGCAGGGTGTCGCCGCGCGGCCAGCGTTCGGCCGCCAGCGCCGCCACCACCGCCGCGTCGGGCCAGCCCGGGCTGGTGGCGGTGGTGGCCGCCGGCAGGGTGCCCGCCAGCGCGGCGGCGCCGTCGCCGGCCAGCAAGGCGGGGCGGCCGGCCAGCGCGCTTTCCACTTCGGCCGGGGTGAGCGCCGCCACCGCCGTCAGCGGGGCGAGGTCGGGGTCGAACAACTGGACCCAGGGGCGGTCGCGGCGGGACTCGAGGGCGACGACCAGGACGCGGCCGGCGCGTTCGGCCGCCGGCACCGCCGCCGCCACCGCCAGCGGGGTGGCGATCCCGGCCAGCGGCCGGCCGGCGGCCAGCGCCAGCCCGCGCGCGGCGGCCAGGCCGATGCGCAGGCCGGTGAAGGCGCCCGGCCCCACCGTCACCGCGATCAGGTCGAGCCCGGCGAAATCCTGGCCGGCCTCGGCCATCACAGCCGCCACCATCGGCAGCAGGGCCTCGCTCTGGCCCCGGGCCATCGCGGTGAGCCGATGGGCGGCGATGCGGCCGTCGCGCCGCAGGGCGGCGGAACAGGCGCTGGTGGAGGCGTCGATGGCGAGGACGATCATGGGCGGGCTATACTGCGCCCTCCGCGGCAAGAAAAGAGCTAAGATGTCCCCGCTGGTTTCGATTACCCCCGATCGTTTCGATCTCGCCCTCGCCCTGGCCTACGCCACCCCCGACAATTTCACCGGCCGCCCGGTCTATCGCCCCGAGGCCGGCTGCTGGCTGCATGCCGACGCGGTCGGTCCGCTCGAACGGGCGATCGCGCTGGCCCGGCCGCTCGGCCTGCGGCTCAGGCTGCGCGACGCCTTCCGCCCGGCCGAGGCGCAATGGCGGCTGTGGGCGGTGCGGCCCGACCCGGAATTCCTCGCCGATCCCCGCACCGGCTCGCCCCATTCGCGCGGGGTGGCGCTTGACCTCGACCTGCTCGACGCCGCCAGCGGCGAGGCGCTCGACCTCGGCACCGGCTTCGACGCCTTCACCCCGCTGTCGCATCACGGCCGCACCGACCTGCCGATCGCGGCGCAGCGCCACCGCGCCCTGCTGCTCGGAGTGATGGCCGCCGCCGGCTGGAGCGCCAATCCGCTCGAATGGTGGCACTACCAGCTGCCGCATGCCCGCCGGCGCTATCCGGTGCTGGCCGACGCGGTGCTGGGCCCGGCGGCGATGCTGCCGGCCTGAGGGCGGAAACGGCCTGGCGGGCGGTTTTTTGACGAAATCGCCCGCCGTCGCAAAAAAGTCAAAAAAAGGGCTTGCGCGATCCGAAAGTTTTCGTATTATGCGGGCCTCCAGACGCTGGAACGCAGCACTGGACGCCGAAATTGAGCGGGCGTAGCTCAGGGGTAGAGCACAACCTTGCCAAGGTTGGGGTCGAGGGTTCGAATCCCTTCGCCCGCTCCAATTTCGATAAAGACGACATCAAGCGATATACTGACAGGCCGGGCCCCAAGCCCGGCCTTTCGCTTTTGCGCGTCTTGATCTTTCCTTCGCTCCCCCCCGGCGGCGTGGCCTGCCGCCGGAGGGCGCCGGTTCAGAACTGGAAATAGATGAACGGCCGGCTGCCCTCGATCAGGGTCAGCGAGACCGCCGCGATCGCCGCCAGCGCCAGCTGGCGCCAGCGATAGCCGGGTTCGGCCGGATCGAGGCTGGCGAGGCGGTCGGTGTCGAGCGCGAAGGTGGCCAGGGCGGCGGCGGCCAGCAGCAGCCAGCCGGCCAGCTCCACCGCCGGCATGGTGGGGGTGGTGCCGCCGAGTACCACCGTCTGCGCCAGCAGGACGAACGAGGGCAGATCGAGGGCGAACAGCGGCCAGCCGAGCGACACCAGCAGGAAGGTCAGCGCCTGCCCGGCCGGGCGCGGCAGGCGGTCCCAGCCGGGGCGGGTGGCGCCGTACAGCAGCACCAGCAGGCCGTGATAGAGCCCCCAGACGATGAAGTTCCAGCCGGCGCCGTGCCACAGGCCGCACACCGCGAACACGATCAGGATGTTGCGGGCATGGTGGCGGTTGCCGCCGAGCGGCAGATAGAGATAGTCGCGGATCCAGAACGACAGGCTCATATGCCAGCGGCGCCAGAATTCCTTCGGGCTGAACGAGCGGTAGGGCTGGTCGAAATTGCGCGGCAGCGGCACGCCGAAGGCGAGGCCCAGCCCCATCGCCATCATCGAGTAGCCGTAGAAATCGAAATAAATGCGGAAGCTGTAGCCGAAGATCGCGAACAGGGCCTGGAGGCGGTCGAGCTCGCCGACCGTGGCGAACAGCGGCGCCACCACCCGGTCGAGCGGGTCGGCCAGCAGCACCTTGGCGCCCAGCCCGACCACGAACAGGGCGACGCCGCCCCACAGCGTCGCGCCGGTGGCGCGGTACCCGGGCAGCCGGCGCAGATTGTCGCCGACCTGACGGAAGCGGGTGATCGGCCCGGCGATCAACTGGGGGAAAAAGCTGACATAGCTGGCGAAGGCGGCCAGCGGCGGCCGGGCGGGAATGTCGCCGCGGTAGCGGTCGATCGCGAACGACGCGAGATGGAAGACGTAGAACGAGATCCCGGCGGGAATCCCTTCCTTGGCCGGCCGCACCAGATCGCCGAGTCCGACCGTGCCGAGCAGGAAACCGGCATATTTGAAATAGAGCAGCACCCCCACCGGCAACGCCAGCGCCAGCGCCAGCCGCCGGCCGTTGCCGGGGACGGCGAGCAGATGGACCCAGCCGATGCAGACCGCCAGGATCAGCAACTGCTTGTCGCCGGCCGAGATGTCATAGAACAGCAGCGACAGCACGGTGACCAGCGGCAGCCGCCAGCGCCGCAGCGGTTCCCAGAAGAACAGCGCGGCCGACAGCGGCAGGAACAGCAGCAGGAAAACCGGGGAATTGAACAGCATGGGCGCCTCAGGGCGTGGCGAGGTGCGGGCGGACCAGACCGGCGATGAAGTGGCCGAGCGCGCGGGGCGGGGCGTGGGTGGCGTCGGGCCAGAAACCGTCCTCGACGCTGCCGGCGAGGCGCGGCGCGGGGTGGCATTCAAGCCCGCGCGCCCGGCAGCCCTCGATCAGGCGGCGGCGCTGGCCGGCCATTTCCGGCGGCAGGGCCGGGTCGAGCGCGTCGGCCACCGCCGGATAAAGCGGGCTTTCGTAGATGATCACCCGGGTGCCGGCGGCCTGGATCCGGGCAAGGCGGTCGAGATCATGCTCAAGCAGGGGATAGCGGTCCTCGTAGACCGGCCAGGGCTTGGGCGCGGCCCCGCTCAGTTCCCGCTCGACCGGCGGGCGGCGGTGGCTGCCGTCGGCGTCCCAGACGTGGCAGGAACGGCCATCGGGGACCATTCCGGCCCAGGCGAACAATCGTTCCTCAAGGCGGAACAGGTTGATGGTGCGGGCCAGCGCCGCCATTTCGGTGACGGCGAGGTTGCGGAAGAACTTGCGCCAGTCGGGGCCGACCGCGTAGGGGGCGTCGATCAGCGCGGCGAGGTCGTCTCCCCGCAACCGCCAGCGCGCGGGCGGCAGGGGGAAATCGTAGGGAAGCTGGGCGTAGAGCAGGGCGACATTGTCGAACGACAGCACGGCGACGCGCGGCGCCTTGCCGGCGTCGGCCAGGGCGGCGAGGGTGACGACGCTTTGGCGGAACGAGGTGCCGCCGATCCCCATGCTGAAGAAACGCGGACCGGGCAGGTCGAGTTCCCCCGCGCCGACATCGATCACCCGGCTGTTGCCGAAGGTCATCAGGTCGTAGCGGGGGTCGGTCCGGGCCTGTTCGAGCTTGGACTCGTACAGCACCTCGCGGTCGAGGCAGCCCAGCACCCGATACGAGGCGCGATAGGGCGGAACCGGCCACAGGCCGATCACGATCAGGGCCAACAGGGCGAGTGCGGAAAAGGATAAAAAAAGACGGGGCGCCATTTGCAACCCAACCGATCGGAAGGAGGCGCCCGTTATATTGTTTCGGTGGGGCCGTGCCAAGCTTTCCGTCTTGACCGTGCCCCGCCGTTGGTTTCCGGTCCCCCCGGGCGGCTCAGGCGCTGCCGATCAGGATGCCGGTGAGGAACACCAGCACGCCGCCCAGCACCACCTGGAGCACCGCCGACACCAGCGGGGTGTCCATGTAGCGTTTGCGGATCCAGGCGATCAGTCCCAGCTCGACCAGCACCACCGCCACCGCCAGCGCCGTGGCGGTATGAAAATCGGGAATCAGGTAGGGCAGGGCATGGCCGAGTCCGCCCAGGGTGGTCATCGCCCCGCAGATCAGGCCGCGCAGCAGCGGGCTGCCCCGCCCGGTCAGCGAGCCGTTGTCGGACAGCGCCTCGGCGAAGCCCATCGAGATGCCGGCGCCGATCGCGGCGGCGAGGCCGACCAGCAGCGTCTCCCAGCTGTTGAGGGTGGCGAACGCCGCCGCGAACAGCGGCGCCAGGGTCGAGACCGAGCCGTCCATCAGCCCGGCCAGACCCGGCTGGACGATCTGCAACACGAACAGCCGCCGCTGCGCCTCGCTCTCCTGGGCGCGGACTCCGGCCGGCACCAGGGTCGCCTCCAGTTCGCCGGCGCGGGTTTCGTGGCGGCTTTCCTCGGCGGCGAGGTCGCCCAGCAACTGGCGGATGGCGGCGTCGCGCGATTGCTGGGCGGCGCGCAGATAGAAGCGGCGGGTTTCCGCCTCCATCACCCCGACCTGATCCCGCACCTTGTCGATGCCGAGGGTCGGGGCCAGCCACACCGGCCGGCGTTCGACGAAGCCCTTGACGTCCTGGCGGCGGATCAGCGGGATGAAATCGCCGAACTTGGCGCGGTAGAGATCGAGCAGATGGTGGCGATGCTCGCTTTCCTCGTCGGCCATCGCCGTCAGCATCCGCGCGGTGTCGGGATAATCGTCGCGCAGGCGGTAGGCGTAGGCGGTATAGATCCGGTTGTCTTCCTCCTCGAGCGTGATCGCCAGCGCGAGCAGCTCCTGCTCGGACAGTTCCGAGAAATTCTTCATCCCTTTCCCCCCATGCCAAAACGACGGCGCCGCCCAGTGTAGCCGAGCGACCGCGCGGCCGTCAGGGGGCGCCGTGGTTTTTCCCTTGGGAGGTCCAGGACCCTCAGGGTCCTGGTGGGGGCGGGCAAAGCCCGCATAACGGTCCTTACCCCTCGATTTCCCCCGCCCGCGCCGGCCCCTCCCCGGCGACCACCCGCTCCAGCACGGCGATGAACAGCTCGGCCTGACGCTGGCGGGTATGGCGTGGCGCGGCGGCCAGACTGGCTTCGGCCAACCCGCGCCGGCTGTCGCCGTCATCGGCCAGTGCCCGCACCGCCGCCGCCAAAGCGGCGGGATCGCCCGCCGGCACCCAGCGCCCGGCGCCGTCGGCGGCGAGCAGGCGCGAGGCCTCGCCCTCCGGAGCCACCAGCAGCAGCGGCAGCCCCATCCCCATCGCCTCGAACATCTTCGACGGGATCACCTCGGCGAAGGCGGGCGAATCCTTGAGATGGACCAGGGCGACGTCGCACAGCGACCACACCGCCGGCATCCGCTCCTTGGGCTGGGGCGGGCCGAACACCACCCGGTCGAGCCCGCGCGCGGCGGCGGCCTCGACCAGCATCCGCCGTTCCGCCCCGGCCCCGACCAGCAGGAAGCGCAGGTCCGGCCGGTCGCGCAGCCGCTCGGCGGCGTCGAGCACGTTGATCAGGCCATGGGCCATGCCGTGGGTCCCGACATAGCCGACGACGAAATCGCCGTCGCCCACCCCCCATTCCGCCGCCAGGGCGGCATCGCGCGGCCGGGGGGCGTAGCGGGGCAGATCGACGCCGTTGATCACCACCGCGATCTTGGCGGCCGGGATGCCACGGCCGATCAGGTCGGCCTTGAAGGCGTGGGTCAGCGCCACCACCGCGGCGGCGCGGCGATAGAGAAACAGTTCGAGCCGTTCCAGCCCGCGCAGCGCCGCGCCGTCGCGCATCGCCCCCACCGCGCTGATCGAGCGCGGCCACAGGTCGCCCAGTTCGAACACGAACGGCACCCGCCGCAGCGCCGCCAGCGCCCAGCCGCCGACCGCGGCGAAGAATTGCGGGCTGGTCGCCACCACCACGTCGGGGCGGCGCTCGAACAGGCCGGCGAGCACCGCACTGACCATGAAGGACTGGAAATCCAGGATCCGACGCACCACACCTTCATTGGCGGCGATGTAGGTCTTGACCCGCACCACCCGGACGCCGTCGCGGGTTTCGACCTGCCGCCAGCGGTTGCGCCAGCCCGGAAACAGCCTGCCGCCGGGAAAATTGGGGGCCGAGGTCAGCACGGTGACCTGATGGCCGGCGGCAACCCAGTAGGCCGCCCGTTCCGATACCCGGGTCGCGGCCGCGTTGGTTTCCGGCGGATAATTCTCGCTTAGGAAGAGGATGCGCATGCAGGATGTTTACCGCAAAGCGGCGCGGGAGGCGACGCCTAACCGCCACCGCCGGTCCGGGCGGCCCGGTGGGACGCCGGGGCATCGGGAGTCGTTTCCCGAAGCCGGCTATGCTATGGATGACAGATGAAAAGCGAGCGTTCTGGACGGGTTGACGAATGGGCGGGGCGCGAGGATCGCGCCGGCGGCGATGCTCCCGCCGATCCGCTGCCCGATCTCTCGTTCGGGTTTGACGGCCTCGATGCCTTCCCCGGGCCGGTTGTGGTGCTCGACCCCGCCGGGCGGATGCTGGCCGGCAACCGGCGCAGCGACGCCCTCGCCGCCGCGCTGGCCCAGGGGCGGATCGCCTGTCTCGAGGATCTGCGCGAGATGCCGGGGGCGACCTCGCTCGAATGCCTGCCGCTGCCCGATGGCGGCACCCAGGTGCTCGATCTGGTGGTGGTGCCGGCGGCGGACGGGCGGGCGCTGCTGATCGGGCGCGACGTCACCCTCGAACGCAACCTGCGCGCCGCTTTGGTCGAATCCCGCCAGCGTTACAAGGATCTGGTCGAGATCTCGAGCGATTTCGCCTGGGAGATCGGCCCCGACGGCCGCTTCGTCTTCGTCAGCCCGAAAGGGGCGCTCGGCCATGCCGCCGACGAGCTGATCGGCCGCCGCCCGGCCGATTTCATCGTCCCCGGCGAGGCCAGCTTCATCATCAACCCGTTCGAGGCCAGCGGCCCGGTCGAGGACATCGAGGTCTGGATGCGCCAGAACGATGGCGGCCAGGTCTGCGTGCTGACCTCGGCCACCCCGCTGCGCGGCGATCAGGGCGAATGGCGCGGCGCCCGGGGCGTCTGCCGCGACGTCACCCAGGAACGGCTGCGCGACGCCGCCCTGTCGCGCGCCAACGCCCGCGAGCGGCTGCTCAGCTACATCGTCCGCACCATCCGCGACGAGGTCGAGCCGGGCGGGATGCTCCAGGCGGCGGCCGAGGCGACGGCGCGGGCGCTTGGCGCCACCGGCTGCCAGATCCACCGCCTCGGCGGCGAGGAGGGGGACTTCTCGCTGGCGGCGGCGTTCGGCGCGGCGGGCGAGCCGCTGCCGGTGCTCGACACCCTGGCGGATTCCGACCATTTCGAGGGCGAACAGCCCGGCTGGCGGGTGCTGGCGACGGTGTGCCGCTACCGCCATTCGGTCAATGGCGCGGTGCTGCTGTGGCGCAGCGCCGAGCGCCCGGCCTGGGGCGACGACGACCGCCTGCTGATCGACGACGTCGCCAATCAGGTCGGCCTCGCCGCCGAGCAGATCGCCAATCACGAACGGGTGCTGCGGCTGTCGCGCACCGACGGGCTGACCGGGCTCTACAACCGCCGCGCCTTCTTCGAGGAGATCGCCCGCCGCTTCCACCGCCTGCTGCGCGAGGGGCGGCCGGCGGCGCTGATCTATGTCGATCTCGACAATTTCAAGGCGGTCAACGACGTCCACGGCCATCAGACCGGTGACCGCGCCCTGCTGGCGGTGCGCGACCTGATGGTGCAGCACACCCGGCCGACCGACCTGATCGCCCGCCTCGGCGGCGACGAATTCGCCATCTGGCTCGATTGCGCCGAGGAGAAGACCGCGGTGCGGCGCTGCGAGGAACTGCTGGACGCGGGGCGCGGGCTGGCCTGCTTCTCCGGCAGCCCGGACAAGCCGCTGCTGTTCTCGCTCGGGGTCGCGGTCCATTCCGGCGGCGAGACCGAGACGATCGAGGCGCTGATCGCCCGGGCCGACAAGGCGATGTACGAGGTCAAGCGCGACGGCAAGGGCGCGTGGCGGCTGGCGCCGCCGGCCGGGCATGGCGGCCGCGCCGAAGGGGGCGACGCCTCATGGTCGGCTTGCTGAAACGCCTGCTCGGCTGGCGTCCCCGTTCGCTTTCCGACGACCGCGCCCGGGCGCTGGCCAACCATCCCGATCCCCGCCGCCGCGCCGATCTTGCCCGCCGCGCCGATCTGCGGCCGGACCTGCTGGTCTATCTGGCCGGGGACCGCGATCCGGCGGTGCGGCGCGCCGTCGCCCTCAATCCCGCCGCGCCGGTCCAGGTCAATCTGCGGCTGGCCTCGGACGACAGCGCGCTGGTGCGCGGCGACCTCGCCGCCAAGATCGCCCGGCTCGGCGTCGGCCTCAGCGCCGAGGACCGCGCCCGCTGGTATCAGGCCACCTCCGAGGCGCTTGAGATCGTCGCCCGCGATCAGGTGGCGCGGGTGCGGCTGATCCTGGCCGAGGCGCTGAAGGACGTCGCCGACGCCCCGCCCGAGGTGATGCGCCGCCTCGCCCGCGACGCCGAGCTGGCGGTGTCGGGGCCGGTGCTGCGCTTCTCGCCGGCGCTGACCGACGAGGATCTGCTCGCGGTGATCGGCGCCAGCCCGGTGCCCGGGGCGCTGACGGCGATCTCGCACCGCGCCGGGCTCAACGGCCCGGTCTGCGACGCCATCGCCGCCAGCAACGACATCGCCGCGATCACCGTGCTGCTCGGCAACCCGCTGGCCCAGATCCGCGAGGAGACGCTCGACCGGCTGACCACCCGCGCCGCCGACATCGAGGCCTGGCACCGCCCGCTGGTCGAACGGCCGCGCCTGTCGTCGCGGGCGACCCAGCGTCTGGCCCGCTTTGTCGCCGCCGACCTGCTGCGGGCGCTGGCCGAACGCGACGATCTCGATCCCCAGGCCGCCGCGGCGGTGGCGCTCGAGGTCGAACGCCGGCTGGCGGAAAGCGCCCCGGCCGAGGCGGGCGCCGCCGCGCCGCCTTATTCCGCCGCCGAGGCGGCGCTGGCCCGCGCCCGGACGCTCCAGGCCGACGGCAAGCTGACGGCGGCGACGATCGAGGCGGCGCTGCTGGCCGGCGACGCCGCCCTGGTCGAGGCGGCGCTGACCCTGCTCGGGCGGCTGCCGCTCGGCACCGTGGCCCAGGTGGTCGCCACCCAGAGCGCCAAGGGGATCATCGCGGTGACCTGGCGCGCCGGTTTGCCGGCCGGCCTCGCCACCCTGTTGCAGACCCGGCTGCTGCATCTGCCGCCGTCGCGGGTGCTGCCGACGCGCTCGGATGGCGCCTTTCCGCTGTCCACCGCCGAGCTGATGTGGCAGATCGAATTCTTCGGCACCGAAGAGGGATGACGGCTGGCGCCGTCGCGCCCCCAGGAGAGGACTCAGGCGATGCGCGAGATCGTGCTCGATACCGAAACCACCGGCTTTGACCCGCTGACCGGCGACCGGCTGGTCGAAATCGGCTGCGTCGCGCTGTTCAACCACCTGCCGAGCGGCGAGGTGTTCCACCGCTACATCAATCCCGAACGCGACATGCCGGAAGAGGCGTTCAAGGTGCACGGCCTGTCGGCGGCCTTCCTCGCCGACAAGCCGGTGTTCGCGGCGGTGGCGGATTCGTTCCTCGATTTCATCGGCGACGCGCCGCTGGTGATCCACAATGCCGAGTTCGACATGCGCTTCCTCAACGCCGAGCTGGCCCGGCTGGGGCGGCCGACCCTGCCGATGAGCCGGGCGATCGACACGGTGGCGATGGCGCGCAAGCGTTTCCCCGGCGCCCAGGCCAATCTCGACGCGCTGTGCCGCCGCTTCGGCATCGACAACAGCCACCGCACCCAGCACGGCGCGCTGCTCGACGCCGAATTGCTGGCCGAGGTCTATCTGCAATTGATTGGCGGGCGTCAGCCCGGGCTCGAACTGGGGGTCCGCGCCGCCGCCGCCGCCGCCGGGCGGGCGGCGCCGGTGGAGCGGGTGGCCCGCCCGCCCCGCCCGCACGCCCCGAGCGCGGCCGAGGCGGAGGCGCATGCCGCCTTCCTCGACCGCTTCAAGGCGGCACCGGTCTGGCGCCGGCAGGCGGCGGAGGAAGGGTGAGGCTCAGGCGTTGCCGGCGGCCTGCTGTTCGAGCCGGGCGCGGTAGAGGGCGACGAAGTCGAGCGGCTGCAACGCCAGCGGCGGGAAGCCGGAATCCCGGGTCAGGCTGGCGACGATCGCCCGGGCATACGGGAACAGCAGGCGCGGGCATTCGATCAGCAGGCAGGGGCCGAGATGCTCTTCCGGCACCTGGACCGAGAACAGGCCGGCATAATCGAGTTCGGCGATGAACAGGGTCTTCTCCCCCGCCCGCGCCTCGGTGCGCAGCCGCAGCACCACCTCGAAGGCGCCTTCGGCCACCGGGGTGGCGTTGACATCGACCTGGAGCGCAATGTCGGGCGCCTGTCCGTCGCCGTCGAAGAACACCTGCGGGGCGCCCGGAACCTCGAAGGACAGATCCTTGATATACTGGCCGTGGATTTTCAGCGAGGGGGCGGTATCGTCCTGCGGGGTCTCGGTCATCGGTTTCTCCTCGGTTCGCGCCGCGCCAGCGCGGCCACGTCTCCGGGTAGCACGGATCGCTCCGGCGGACAACAGGGCGGGGCACCACCGATGATTCTGCCCGATCTGCTGCGGCCCGGCCTCGCCTTGGTGCTGTGCGGCAGCGCCCCCAGCCGCGCCTCGAAGGAGGCGGCGGCCTATTACGCCCATCCCGGCAACCTCTTCTGGGCCACCCTGCACGCGGTCGGGCTGACGCCACGGCGGCTGGAGCCCGCGCACTATCCCGAACTGCTCGATCATGGGATCGGGCTGACCGACCTCAACAAGACCGAGTGGGGGGCCGATGCCGAGCTGACTCCGGGCGGGTTCGACCGCGCCGGCTTCGTCGCCAAGATGCGGCATCATCGGCCCGCTTTGATCGCGTTCGACAGCAAATTCGCCGCCGGGCGTTATTTCGGGACCGGGCGGGTCGGGTATGGTCTTCAGGCGGAAAGCCTCGACGGGATTCCGCTGTGGGTGGTGCCCTCGACCTCGGGGCGGGCGCGGCGCTATTTCGATCTGGCGCCCTGGCACGATCTCGCCCGCCGGGTCCGCGCCCTCGGCGGGGCGGCCGCCCCGCACCCCGCCCGGGGCGAGGCCCCGGACCCCCTTTGATTTTGGGCCGATCCGGTCTACACCTGCCCTCAGTTCAGGTTTGCGACGAGGGCGCGATGAAGATCGGGATTTGCGGCTGTGCCGGGCGGATGGGACGCATGCTGGTGGAGGCGGTGCTCGACGGCGAGGGCGCCAGTCTGGCCGGCGGCAGCGAACGGGCGGAATCCCCCGCGCTGGGGCAGGATCTCGGCAGCCTGATCGGTCGCGCCTCCCTCGGGCAGTTCGTGACCGGCTGTGTTTCCGGGCTGTTCGACGTCTCCGACGCGGTGATCGACTTCACCACCCCGGCGGCGACGGTGGCCCATGCCGCGCTGGCGGCCGAGCACGGCAAGGTGCTGGTGGTCGGCACCACCGGCCTGTCGCCCGACGACGAGGCGGCGCTGGCGGCGGCGGCACGGCGCACCGTGATCGTCCACGCCCCCAATTTCAGCGTCGGCGTCACCCTGCTGACCGCGCTGACCGAGCGCGCCGCCGCGATCCTCGGGCCGGATTACGACATCGAGATCGTCGAGATGCATCACCGCCACAAGGTCGATGCCCCCAGCGGCACCGCGCTCGGCCTCGGCCGCGCCGCCGCCGCCGGCCGCCGCGTCGCCCTCGATCAGGTCTGGTGCAAGAGCCGCGACGGCCATACCGGCCCGCGTCCGGCCGGCGAGATCGGCTTCGCCACCCTGCGCGGCGGCGACGTGGTCGGCGACCACAGCGTGGTGTTCGCCGCCGAGGGCGAGCGGGTCGAGTTGACCCACAAGGCGTCGAGCCGGGCGGTGTTCGCCCGTGGCGCGGTGCGGGCGGCGCTGTGGGCCGAGGGGCGCGCCCCCGGGCTCTACTCGATGCGCGACGTGCTCGGCCTGTAGGCAAGACGGGGGCCGCGCGCCCCCGCCCCCGCCGCCCGCCGTCAGTTGGCGGCGAGACTGAGCGGCATCGAGGCGGCGAGGCGGGCGCGGTCGAACGCCACCAGATCGTTGCGCCGGATCAGCGAGCGGATCGTGCCGACATAGGCCTTGCCCCGCTCGGAATAGGCCGACAGCGAATCCGCCAGTTGATGGCCATCGACCGGGCGGCCGACGGCGTGGGCATGCTGGCGGGCCCGGCGCAGCCCGGCATAGGCCGGGTGGGTGTTGAGGGTGTGCAGGTAGGCCTGGACCCCTTCCTTCAGCGAGCCGAAGCGGCGCATGCCGGGCGCGTCGTCGTCGTCGCCGGTCAGGCCGAACAGGTTGCGGCTGCGCCGCACCAGGCGCGAGGTGCCCCAGCCGGTTTCCTCGGCCGCCTGGGCCAGCGCCAGCGACGGCGGCACTTCATCGACCCGCGCCAGCAACTGGGCGGTGTCGCCGTCCTCGACATCGTAGCGTTCGGCCAGCGCGGTCAGCCACAGCCGGTCCTGCCGGGTCAGCGATTGCCGCGCCGCCTTGCGCGCCAGCAGGCCTTCGAGATGGGCGCGGTCGGCGGCGATCTCGGCGTTGACCACCAGCACCAGCGGCAGCATCACCCGCAGGAACACCGCCTTGCGGATTTCCGGGTCGGGCAGGTCGTCGAGATCGTGCGGCACTCGTTCCAGGAACAGCGGCGGCACCTCGGCCTCGCCATCGCGGATGGCGTCGAGCTGGTAGCCGATGCGGAGGAAGGCCCGGTCGAGCCGGGCGGCGCTGGCCAGTTCGTCGTCACCGATCCCGGCGCGGGCCGGGGGGGCGGCGACCGCCACGACCGGCGTCGGCGCCGGCGGCGGTGTCTGGGTTTTCTGTTGCAGAACAGAGCCGTACAAACCGCCGGTGCCGGCAATCAGTACGCCAAGACAGAGAGACGAAAACAGTCTAGATCGGTCCAAACCGGTGGGCATGCCGGCGTATTCCCCCTTTTGTTTCGACAGAGTGTGAACCAATAATGAAGGGCATTTTATCGGCTTGTTAACTGAACTGCAACCAACCGAACGGGAGACGGGGCGGGCGTCCCCCGGAGACGAAACGGGCCCCGGGGGTGACCGCCCGGAGCCCGTGAAAAAACAGTGACAAAACGGAAAATCAGGCCACCGCCTGGACCGCCTGCACTTCGGGGATATAATACTTAAGCATATTCTCGATGCCATGCTTCAGGGTGGCGGCGGCGCTGGGGCATCCCGAGCAGGCGCCGCGCAGGTGGAGGTAGACCACCCCGTCGCGGAATTCGCGGAAAATGATGTCGCCGCCGTCCTGGGCCACGGCCGGACGGACCCGGGTTTCGATCAGCTGCTTGATCTGGGTGACCACCGCGTCCTCGTCGCCGCCGGCACCGGCTTCGCCATCGGCGCCCTCGATCACCGGCTGGCCGGATTCGAAATGCTCGGTGATGGCGGCCAGGATCTGCGGCTTGATCACCTGCCAGTTGGCGTCGTCGCTTTTGGCGACGGTGAGGAAATCGCTGGCCAGGAACACGCCGGCGACGCCGTCGATGGTGAACAGACGCTGCGCCAGCGGCGAAGCCGCGGCCTGTTCGCTGCTGGTGAAGTCGGCGGTGCCGGACGGCATCACGTCACACCCGGGCAGAAACTTCAGCGTGGCGGGATTCGGGGTCGGTTCGGTCTGGATGAACATGGGACTCCTCAAGCGCTTCAGGGCTGGACCATGGAGTCCTAGATGGCCCCGGGCCGGGGCCAAGTCAAGCAAAGCCCGGCACGCGCGTCGGAACGGCGATGCGATTCGACCGGCGAAACAAGGTCTTGATCGGGAAAAAAACATCCGGCCTAGCCGGCTCGATACACGCCGCGCGCGTACCATATCAAGGGTTGGGCGGGCTGCCGCCCGCACCCGCTCGGGGAGCAGAGCTCCCCGAACCCCTCACTTTGTCGATGAATAAAAAGGGGGTCCGGGGCATCGCCCCGGCGGGTCCGCGGGCAGAGCCCGCGCAACCCATGGACGCTTTTTGGCCTCAGTCAGCCGACTTGTTGGCGCGTTCGGCCTTCTTGCGCTCGTTGGGGTCGAGCAGGCGCTTGCGCAGGCGGATCGACTTCGGGGTGACCTCGACCAGTTCGTCATCCTCGATGTAGGCGATCGCCTGTTCGAGCGACAGGCGGCGGTGCGGGGTCAGCTTGACCGCCTCGTCCTTGCCGGAGGCGCGGATGTTGGTCAGCTGCTTGGCCTTCAGCACGTTGACTTCGAGGTCGTTGCCGCGATTGTGCTCGCCGACGATCATCCCCTCATAGACCTTGACGCCGGCCGGGATGAACATCGCGCCGCGTTCCTCGAGGTTCCACAGCGCGTAGGGCACCGCGTCGCCGGTCCCGGTCGAGATCAGCACGCCGTTGCGGCGGCCGTCGATCGGCCCCTTGTAGGGGGCGTAGCCGTGGAACACCCGGTTCATCAGGCCGGTGCCGCGGGTATCGGTGAGGAATTCGCCGTGATAGCCGATCAGGCCGCGCGAGGGGGCGAGGAAGGTGACGCGGGTCTTGCCGCCGCCGGACGGACGCATCCCGGTCAGTTCGGCCTTGCGCAGGCTCATCTTCTCGACCACCACGCCGGAATATTCCTCGTCGACGTCGACGAACACTTCCTCGATCGGTTCGAGGCGCTTGCCGTTCTCGTCGGTCTGGAACAGCACGCGCGGGCGCGACACGCCGAGTTCGAAGCCCTCGCGCCGCATCGTCTCGATCAGCACGCCGAGCTGGAGTTCGCCGCGGCCGGCGACCTCGAAGGCGTCCTTGCCGTCGGTTTCGCGGATGCGGATGGCGACGTTGCTTTCCGCCTCGCGATAGAGCCGGGCGCCGATGACGCGCGAGGTGACCTTGTCGCCTTCCTGGCCGGCCAGCGGGCTGTCATTGACCGAAAAGATCATCGCCAGGGTGGGCGGATCGATCGGCTGGGCGTGCAGCGGTTCGACCTGCTCGGGGGCGCAGATGGTGTCGGCGACGGTGCATTTGGTCATGCCGGCCAGGGCGACGATGTCGCCGGCCTCGGCCGTATCGACCGGCACCCGCTCGATGCCGCGGAAGGCCAGGATCTTCGAGATGCGGAACTGTTCGAGCAGCTCGCCGTCGCGCGACAGGCCCTTGACCGCCATGTTGATCTTGGCGGTGCCGGAATGGATCCGCCCGGTCAGCACGCGGCCGAGATAGGGATCGGCCTCGAGCGTGGTGGCCAGCATCGCGAACGGGGCCTCGATCTCGCGCTTGGGCGCCGGGACGTGGCGGACGATCAGGTCGAACAGCGCCGACAGGTCCTGACGCGGCCCTTCCAGCGAATCGTCGGCCCAGCCGTCGCGGCCGACCGCGAACATGGTCGGGAAGTCGAGCTGCTCGTCGTCGGCGTCGAGCGCGGCGAACAGGTCGAACACCTCGTCATGGACCTCATGCGGCCGGGCGTCGCCGCGATCGACCTTGTTGATCACCACGATCGGGCGCAGGCCGAGGCCGAGCGCCTTGCCGGTGACGAACTTGGTCTGGGGCATCGGCCCTTCGGCCGCGTCGACCAGCACCACCACCCCGTCGACCATCGACAGGATGCGTTCGACCTCGCCACCGAAATCGGCGTGGCCGGGGGTGTCGACGATGTTGATCCGCACCCCCTTCCACTCGACCGAGGTGCACTTGGCCAGGATGGTGATCCCGCGCTCTTTTTCGAGATCGTTCGAGTCCATCACCCGTTCGGCCACCTGCTGGTTGGCGCGGAAGGTGCCCGACTGTTTGAGCATGGCGTCGACCAGGGTGGTCTTGCCGTGATCGACGTGGGCGATGATGGCGATGTTGCGCAGTTCCATGAACGGGCCTGTAGCTCTGAGGGGGGGAGGTGGGCTGGACCTAGCCGCGACACGCGGACAGGAAATCGTCGCCCAGCCGGGCGCGGGCCAGATCGGCCAGCGGGTGGGCCGGGCGGGCGCCGACATGCGAAATCACCTCGCCCGCCGCGATCCCGCCGAGGCGGGCGCAGGTCGGCAGGGCAAGGCCGTGGGTGAAGCCGAACAGGAAGCCGGCGGCGTAGAGGTCGCCGGCGCCGGTGGTGTCGACCACCGCCTCGACCGTCTCGGCGCCGACGACGTGGGTCGCCTCGGCGGTGACCACCACCGAGCCGAGCGCGCCGCGCGTCACCGCCGCCAGCTCGGCGTGGCCGCGCACCGCGCGCAGCGCCTCGTCGATCGACTCGGTGCGGTAGAGCGAGCACAGCTCGGCTTCGTTGGCGAACAGGATGTCGACATGGCCGGCGATCAGCTCGAGGAAGCCGTCGCGGTGGCGATCGACGCAGAACGGATCGGACAGCGACAGCGCCACCCGGCGGCCGGCCTGATGGGCGACCTGGGCGGCGCGTTCGAACGCGCGCTTGGCGTTGGGCGGATCGTAGAGATAGCCTTCGAGATAGGTCACCGCCGCGTCGGCGATCACCGCCTCCTCGACATCGTCCGGGCCGAGATCGACGCAGGCGCCGAGATAGGTCAGCATCGTGCGCTGGGCGTCGGGGGTGACCAGAATGAAACAGCGCGCGGTGGCCGGGCCCTCGCCGGCGGCGGGGGTGTCGAACCGCACCCCGGCGCTGCGGATATCGTGGCGGAACACCTGGCCGAGCTGATCGTCGCGCACCTTGCCGATATAGGCGGCGCGGGCGCCGAGCGCGGCCAGCCCGGCGATGGTGTTGGCGGCCGAGCCGCCCGAACATTCGATCCCGGCCGGCAGGTGGTCGTAGATCGTCTCGGCCTGGGCGGCGTCGATCAGGGTCATCACCCCCTTGGTCCAGCCGAGCGCCGCAAGCTGCGGCTCATCGACCTGAACGAGCACATCGACGATCGCGTTGCCGATGCCGGCGACGTGGGTGTTGGGGTCAGCCATGGTCAAAAGAGGCCTTTCGCGCGAGGTCGACCGGCGCCAACCGGTCAAGCCGCCGGGGTGACGGCGACCCGGGCGGGGATAGACCGGGGCAGTATAGCGTTCGCCGCCGCCGGAACAACGAAAAACTGCCGTGCCGCCCCATCGCCGCCGCCACCGGCGCCGCCGGCCCGATAACCTTTTTGCGATTAACCGCCCAGCGCCTGAAGCCGATCGGCGGCGATCCTGCGGTGTACACAACTCTGCGACAATAACCTAAGATTGTCTCTGCGCGGCGACACATCCTCAGCGGGAAAGCGTCGCCGCGATTCGTGTCGTTGCCGCCAGGAGGGCGCCGGTGTCGCCGTCGTCGCCGTGGCACCGGCTGCCGCCGGTGCTGGTGCTGCTGTTGGTCATGCTGGCCGGGGCCGCCGGGGCGGCGCCGGCCTGTCCCGGCGCGCACGGCGCCCTGTCCTTCCCCTACGCCCTCACCCCCCCGCCCGGCTGGGAGCATGACCGCTTCGCCATCCAGGGTGGCGAGACGGTGACGATCCGCGACGGCGCCTTCACCGCCGCCTTCACCGATCCCGAGCGGGCCGATCCGGCCTCGCCCTATCAGGGCCTGCCGCGCTGGGTCGCCTACGAGATGCGGGCGCTGCGCGACGCCGACGGCCACCCCCTGGCCCCGGCCGGGGCGCGCCGGCCCCGCCGCTGGTACGAGCTGGAGCAGACCGCCGCCCTGTGGCGCGACCGCCCTGGCATCGAGCGGGCCGGGCTCGATTGGGCCTATCGCGGCGTCGCCACCCGCTGGAACCGGGGCCATCTCGCCGCCCGCGCTCATGCCGACCGCCTCGGCTGGGCGGCGGGCTGCAACAGCCACGTCTTCGTCAATGCGGTGCCCGAGCAGGCCCGCCTCAATCAGGGCGAATGGCAGGCGCTGGAGAATTACGCCGCCGCCGCCGCCAACCGCTTCGGCCGGGTGTGGACCATCGCCGGCCCGCTGTTCGAGCCCGGCCGTCCGGTCGAGACCATCGGCGGGGCCGGGGTGGTGCCGCTGGCGGTGCCGCATGCCCTGTTCAAGATCCTGGCGATCGAGACCGCCGCCGGACTCGAGGCTCGCGCCTTCCTGTTCCCCCAGGACGCCGCCTACCATCGCTGCGGCGCCACCCCGCAGGAGGCCTATGATTTCGCGCGCTTCGCGGTGCCGCTGGCGGAATTGGAGCGGACGACCGGGCTGCGCTTCTTCCCCCTGCTGTCGCCGGCGGCGCGCGCCGCGCTCGAGGCCGCCAGCGTCGCCCCGCCCTGGCCGGTGGCGCCCGAGGCCTACCCCACCCGCTGCGGGCCGCGCCCGGCCCCGGACGCAGAGGGGCCCGAATGAGCTCGGGATGGAGCGGTTCGATTGGTGTGATTGTTGCTTCTTAAAACCCAAAGTTATTGTGGCGCGGGGCGGTTCGGGTGTAGGTTTTTCGCCTTCCTTTTCCCCTATCGGTGTCGTTGGGCATGGCCGAGGATGTGCCGGATCGGCGGGGCTATCGCCGCACGCTGGCGGAAGCGCGGCGGATCGTCGAGGAAACCGGGCGGATGACGGCCACCGCGACGCGGATGGCCGAGGCCTCGGCGCACAAGGCCGAGGCGGCGCGGCAGGCGGTGGCCCGGCGGGATCGCGGCCTTGCCGCCGGGCGGCAGGCGATCGAGGCCAGCCGGCGCCTGCTCGAGGACGAGGATCAGGGCTGAGCCGGGGCGCTCAGCCCCGGAACACCACCGTGCGCGAACCGTTGAGCAGCACCCGGTGTTCGGTGTGCCATCGCACCGCCCGGGCCAGCACCACGTTCTCGATGTCGCGGCCGAGCGCCACCAGATCCTCGGGGGTCAGGGTGTGATCGACCCGTTCCACCCCCTGTTCGATGATCGGCCCCTCGTCGAGGTCGGCGGTGACGTAATGGGCGGTGGCGCCGATGATCTTGACCCCGCGGGCGTGGGCCTGGTGATAGGGCTTGGCGCCCTTGAAGCTGGGCAGGAACGAATGGTGGATGTTGATCGCCCGCCCCTGCAACCGCACGCACATGTCGTGCGACAGGATCTGCATGTAGCGCGCCAGCACCACCAGATCGGCCCCGGCCCGGTCGATCACCTCCAGCACCTTGGCTTCCTGCGCCGCCTTGTCGTTCTTGTCGGCGGGGAAGTAGTGGTAGGGGATGCCGTGCCACTCGACGATGCCCTGCATGTCGGGGTGGTTCGAGATCACCGCCGGAATCTCGATCGGCAGCGAGCCCGACTGGTAGCGGTGCAGCAGGTCGTTGAGGCAGTGGCCGAACTTCGACACCAGGATCACCACCTTGGCCTTGCGGCTGGCGTCGTGCATCTGCCAGATCATCTGGAAGCGGGCGGCGACGATGGTGAACAGCTTTTCCAGTTCGGGAATCGGCGGGGTCATCGCCCCGGGCAGGAACACCACCCGCAGGAAGAAGCGGCGCGACAGCGGGTCGCCATATTGCGACGCGTCGGTGATGAAGCATTCATGCTGGCTGAGGAAACCGGTGACCGTCGAGATGATGCCCACGGTGTCGGGGCAGGTGACGGTCAGCACCCAGCCTTTTCTGTCGGCCATGTCGAAGCACCTCCGCGCGCCATGCGATCCGCCGATGGTCTTATAGGACGGGCGCGCCCCCGCCAAGCCGGCAAACGGCCCCTTGCGTTTTTTTCTCGAATCGCCCAAGGTCCGGAAGAGGTTGGAGTCGTTTTCCGGTCGGGGGCCGGCCGACTTTTCGGCCGCGAACAGTGGCGAGGATGGAGCCCGATGATCACCGTCTACTACAAGTCGGGCAACGCCCAGTGGAAGTACGAACTCGAGGAAACGGAACACGAGTACGTCATCAAGAACATTCTTGAGGACAATCCCGATCTGACCGAGATGTTCGATGATTCGCTGGAAATCCTGCGCGACATCTCCGCGATGGACGAAGACGAGCTTGATGAGGAAGACGAGATCGATCAGACGATCGCCGTTTCTTATCTGTGGCACTATTTCAACCACCTCGTTGACGAAGCCGATCGCATCAAGGGCGACATCGTTCTGATCGAGGAAGAGGACGGCACCGGCGTCACCGTGCTGCCGGCCGACGCCCTCACCGACGAAGACGAATAGTCTCCTCGGTTCCATGGTGACGCGGGCGCCGCCCGCGACCCGCCGGGGCGATACCCCGGACCCCCTTCGTTTTTTAAAAAGAAGGGGGAGGTCTGGAGGCGCCAGCCTCCAGGCGGGTGCGGGCGGCAGCCCGCCTAACTTTCCTCCTCGGCACAGAAGCGGCGCAGCGCCGCCGGATCGGACAGCACGATCTCGCGTCCGCGCGCCTCGACTCCGTGCGGGCGGAGGCGGACCAGGGCGCGCGACAGGCTTTCCGGGGCGATGCCGATCCGGCTGGCCAGCACCGTCTTGCTGAGCGGCAGCCGCACCCGGCCCGCCTCGGCGCCGGCCGGGGCCAGACCGAGCAGGAAGCCGGCCAGCCGCTGGGCCGGCGAGCGGCTTTTCAGCGTGGCGATCTCGTCGGCCAGCCGGGTGCGCCAGCGCGCCAGCCCCGACAGCAGGGTGAAGGCGAGGTCGGGCCGCTGTTCCAGCCGGCGCAGCAGCGGCGCCGCCGGGATGTGGACCAGCCGGGTGCCGGCCGCCACCGCGCAATGCAGCGGAAAGCGGCCCGATGACAGGATCGCCGCCTCGGCGAAGGTGCAGACCGGGTCGAACCACTCGATCACCGATTGCTCGCCGCCCTCGGTCAGCACGAACAGCGTCACCCGCCCGGCCAGCACCACGAAGAAGCGGTCGGCCGGGTCGCCGGCGGCGAACAGCGGGCCGGCGGCGGGATAATCCTCGACCCGGGCGCCGTCGAGCAGCAGGGCGAAGGCGTCGGGCGCCAGCCCGGCGAACAGCGGGGCGGTGGCGCACAGGGCGGCATCGGCGGCGGCGATCACGGTTCGTCCTCCTCGGCGCAGAAGGCGCGCAGCGCGGCGATGTCGGCCACCAGCAGGCCGCCATCGGCCTCGACCCCCACCCCGATCGCGGCCAGCCGGGTCAGGGCGCGCGACAGGCTTTCCGGCTGCATCCCCAATTGCTCGGCCACCGCCCGCTTGTCGTAGGGGAAGCGCAGCCGGGCCGGCCCCTCCTCGGCCCGGGTCAGGGTCAGCAGGAAGCCGCCCAGCCGCTGCGCCGTGCTTTTCAGCTTGAGGTCGGCGATCTGGCGCAGCATCGCCCGCAGCCGCAGCGACATCGTCGCCAGCAACTGGCGCAGCAGGTCGGGGCGCGAGGCGAGGCGGGCGCGGAACGGCGCGGCGGGAATCGCCAGCAGCGCCGCCCCGGCCAGCACCCGCGCCCCGGTGTCGTGATGGCCGGCGCCGAACACCGCCTCGTCGCCGATCAGGCTGTCGCGGCCGGCCACCTCGATCACCGAGCGGCGGCCGCCGCTGTGGCGGGCCAGTTCGACATGGCCGTCGAGCACGACATACAGCAGCTCGGCCGCCTGACCGGGCCGGAACAGGATGGCGCGGTGTGGCAGGCGCAGCGGGGCGGCGCCGTCGAGCAGGGCGGCGAGATCCTCCACCGCCAGATCGGCGAACGGCGGCACCGCCCGCACCCGCCGCAGCAGGTCGGGACGCAGCGGCGGGGTCATTGCCCTTCGACGGCGTTGGCGCCGCCCTGGCGCTCCTGGCCGAGCGGGGCGGCGGCGAAGGCGGCATCGCCCGGCAGGGTGACCACCAGCCGGTCGATCACCGCGATCTGCGCCCGCGCCCCGGCACCGGTGACCAGCCCGAGGACGTGGCCGCCCTGGCCGCGCTCGGCGTCGAGGAAGTGGAAATGGGTGCCGGTGGCGTTGATCCCCTGGGCATAGGCCGGGAAGCGGAAGCCGAGCAGGGTGCCGTCCATCTCCCGATGCTCGAAGATCGCCTGATGGGCCAGCGCGGCGGTCAGCGGTGGGTAGGGCGGGGTCTGGCGCGGCACCGAGCGCAGCTTGAGCGCGGCGAAGCGGCCGTCGATCCGCACCGCCTGGACATGGTTGGCCGGCGGCAGGGTCCGGGCCAGCCAGGCATCGAGCCCGGCGAGGTCGAGTCCTTCCGGCACCGGGGCGGACAGGGTCGGGGTGAAGGGGGTGATCATCGCGAACGGGGTGCGGGTCTCGGGCGGCAGCGGCGCGGCGCGGCCGTCGGTGCCGACGCGGTAGAATTTCCCGTCCACCGCCACCATTTCGCCGTCGAGCCCGTTGATGGTGCCGAGGCCGAGATCGCCCTGGCGGCCCAGCTCGCCCAGGCTGATTTCGCCGTCATAAACCCCGTGCAGCAGCGCATCGAGGATGGAAACCTGATAAAGATCGGCCGCCCCGGCCGGGGTGACACTTGTCATCCCGACGATCAGGACAGCGGCAAGAAAACGGCGCATGGTGTTTTCTCCTCCCCCTGGGGCGTGGCGGCCCCCGCTGGGGCAAGTCTATACTGTCGTCATCGTGGGAGCCAGAAACCGCCGATGAGCTTTTCCTCGATCGCCTTCGTCGCGGCCGACACCGAAATCGCCCAGACCGCGCTGGCCCGGCTGTGCCAGCTCTACCGCCATGTTCCCCCCGAACGGGCGGCGGTGATCGTCGCCCTCGGCGGCGACGGTTTCATGCTGGAAACGCTGCACCGCTACCGCGACTGCCGGGTGCCGATCTACGGGATGAATCGTGGCAGCGTCGGCTTCCTGATGAACGGCTACCGCACCGCCGACCTGCCGGCCCGGCTCGACCGCGCCCAGTCGGTGGTGCTGCACCCGCTGCGGATGCGCGCCCGCAGCGCCGACGGCAGCCACAGCGACGCGCTGGCGATCAACGAGGTGTCGCTGCTGCGCCAGAGCCGGCAGGCGGCCAAGCTGCGGATCCGGGTCGATGGCAAGGTCCGGCTCGACGAACTGATCTGCGACGGGATCCTGATCTCGACCCCGGCCGGCAGCACCGCCTACAATCTGTCGGCGCACGGGCCGATCCTGCCGCTGGGGGCGGGAATCAACGCCCTGACCCCGATCTCCGCCTTCCGCCCGCGCCGCTGGCGCGGCGCCCTGCTGCCGCAGGCGGCCCATGTCCGCTTCGAGATCCTGGAGGCCGACAAGCGGCCGGTCAGCGCGGTGGCCGATTTCACCGAGGTGCGCGACGTGGTCGATGTCGAGGTCCATCAGGACCGCGATACCGGCCTCGAACTGCTGTTCGACCCCGAGCACAATCTCGAGGAACGGATTATCGCCGAGCAATTCATGCCCTGACCCGCGCCCTGGGGGGCGATGCCCCCAAGAATTCGCGGGCTCTGCCCGCCCCCGCCAAGGGCCAAAGGCCCTTGGATCCCTTTCCTTGCCCTTCGCGCGGCAAACGCCCGCGCCCAAGCTGACCGGCCTTTCCGTGCCCGACCATCAAGGGGTTCCAAGGGCCTTGCGGCCCTTGGCGGGGGTGGGCGGAGCCCACATCACCAAAAGAGGGTCTCAGGCCGGCTTGGTCAGCATCGGGCCGAGCTTGCGGCCGCCGAAGACATGGATGTGGAGGTGGGGCACCTCCTGCCCGCCATTGATGCCGATGTTGGCGAGCAGGCGCCAGCCCTCGGTGGTGACTCCGGCGATTTCGGCCACCTTGGTCACGGCGCGGAACAAAGCGGCGATCTCGGCTTCCGAGGCGTTGGCGGTGAAATCGACGATCGAGACGTAGCGTCCCTTCGGAATCACCAGGATATGGACCGGCGCCTGCGGATTGATGTCGTGGAAGGCGAGGGTGTGCTCGTCCTCATGGACCTTGCGGCAGGGAATCTCGCCGCGCAGGATGCGGGCGAACACGTTGTTGTCATCGTATCCCATTCCACCCCTCCCTTTCCGTTCGCCGTCGGGCGCCGGGCGGTCAGCCCTTCTTGGCGCGCGACTTCTTCTCGTCGATGCCGGAGACGCCGAGACGGCGTTCGAGCTCGGCCCACACCTTGGCGGGCTCGACGCCGCAATCGGCCCACAGCACCAGCAAATGATACAGCATGTCGGCGCTTTCCGCCGTCAGTTCCTCGCGGCCCTCGGACAGGGCGGCGATCACGGTCTCGACCGATTCCTCGCCGAATTTCTGGGCGATCTTGCCCCGGCCCCGGGCGAACAGCTTGGCGGTGTAGGACTTGTCCGGATCGCCGCCGCGCCGGCTGACGATGGTCTTGTAGAGATCTTCGAGAATTTCACTGCCCTGGGCCATGACGCGCCCCTTTCGATTGAAGATGGAAAGCCGACGGGACCGGCGCCGCGCCGTTGCGCGGCGGCGGGGTCACCGTCGCACCGGGATCCCGGCGGCGGCGAGGTGGGCCTTGGCCTCGGCGATCGAGAAGATCCCGAAATGGAAGATCGAGGCGGCCAGCACCGCGGTGGCGTGGCCGTCGCGGATCCCCTCGACCAGATGGTCGAGGGTGCCGACCCCGCCCGAGGCGATCACCGGCACCGTCACCGCGTCGGCGATCGCCCGGGTCAAGGCGAGGTCGAAGCCGGCGCGGGTGCCGTCGCGGTCCATCGAGGTCAGCAGGATCTCGCCGGCACCGTATTCGACCATCCGCCGGGCCCAGGCCACCGCGTCGATCCCGGTGGGGGTGCGGCCGCCATGGGTGAAGATCTCGAACCGGCCGGGGGCCACCTGCTTGGCGTCGATCGCGACGACGATGCACTGGCTGCCGAACTTCTCGGCCGCTTCCTGGACGAATTCGGGGCGGTGGACGGCGGCGGTGTTGATCGACACCTTGTCGGCCCCGGCCAGCAGCAGCTTGCGGATGTCCTCGTTGCGGCGCACCCCGCCGCCGACGGTCAGCGGCATGAAGCACTGCTCGGCGGTGCGGCGCACCACGTCGTAGATGGTGTCGCGGTTGTCGGAACTGGCGGTGATGTCGAGGAAGGTCAGCTCGTCGGCCCCGGCGCGGTCATACAGCCGCGCCTGCTCGACCGGATCGCCGGCATCGATCAGATCGACGAAATTGACTCCCTTGACCACCCGCCCGTCCTTGACGTCGAGACAGGGGATGATCCGCATCTTCAGCATGGCGCGCCATCCTTGAGCAGGGCGACCGCGGCGGCGAGGTCGATCCGCCCGTCATACAGCGCCCGGCCCGAGATCACCCCGTCAAGGCGGGGAATCTGCCGCAGCGCGCGCAGATCGTCGAGCGACGACACCCCGCCCGAGGCGATCACCGGGATGCCGATCGCCTCGGCCAGGGCGCGGGTGGCGGCGACGTTGGGGCCGGCCAGCACCCCGTCGCGGTCGATGTCGGTGTAGATCAGCGCGGCGACCCCGGCATCCTCGAAGCGGCGGGCGAGGTCGAGCACGGCGAGGTCGCTGGTCTCGGCCCAACCCTCGACCGCCACCTTGCCGCCCTTGGCGTCGATGCCGACCGCGATCCGGCCGGGGAACAGCCGACAGGCCTCGCGCACCAGCTCGGGCGCCTTCAGCGCCACGGTGCCGAGGATGACCCGGCGCACCCCGCGCCCGAGCCAGCCCTCGATGGTGGCGAGGTCGCGGATGCCGCCGCCCAGCTGGACCGGCACGGTGACGGCGGCGAGGATCGCCTCGACCGCGGCGGCATTGACCGGCTTGCCGGCGAAGGCGCCGTTGAGATCGACCACATGGATCCAGTCGGCCCCGGCGGCGGCGAAGGCGCGGGCCTGGGCGGCCGGATCGGTGTTGAACACCGTGGCGTCCTCCATCAGGCCGAGGCGCAGCCGGACGCAGGCGCCGTCCTTGAGGTCGATGGCGGGATAAAGGAACATCGCTCACGGCCTCCAGGTCAGGAAGTTCTCGATCAGCTTGAGCCCGGTCGCCTGGGATTTCTCCGGATGGAACTGGGTGCCGGCGAGATTGTCGCGGCCGATCAGGGCGGTGACCGCGCCGCCATATTCGACATGGGCGAGGCGGTGGGCCGGATCGGCGCAACGGAAATGATAGGAATGGACGAAATAGGCATGGGCCCCGGCCGGCAGCCCGGCCAGCAGCGGGTGGTCGGGTCGGTCGGGCGCCAGCTCGTTCCAGCCCATGTGCGGCACCTTGAGCCCGGCGGCGGCGACGTCGAGCGGCACCACCTCGCCGGCGATCCAGCCCAGCCCCTGGTGGGCGCCGTGCTCGTGCCCGGTGGTCGCCATCAGTTGCATGCCGACGCAGATGCCGAGGAAGGGGCGGCCCTGGCGCAGCACCGCCTGCTCCAGCGCCTCGATCATTCCGGGCAGGGCGGCGAGCCCGGCCTTGCAATCGGCGAAGGCGCCGACCCCGGGCAGGACGATGCGGTCGGCGGCGGCGACCTGCTCGGCATGGGCGGTGACCAGCACCTCATAGCCCAGCCCGCGCTCGCCCACCACCCGCTCGAACGCCTTGGCGGCGGAGCGCAGATTGCCGGAACCGTAATCGACGATGGCGACGCGCGTGGTCACAGGCTGCCTCCCAGCGTGCCCTTGGTCGAGGGGACGGCGTCGGCCTTGCGCGGATCGATCTCGACCGCGGCGCGCAGGGCGCGGGCCAGCGCCTTGAAACAGCTTTCGGCGATGTGGTGGTCGTTCTCGCCGTAGAAGCATTCGACATGCAGGGTGATGCCGGCGGCCTGGGCGAAGGCCTGGAACCATTCGCGCAGCAGCTCGGTGTCCATCGTGCCGAGGCGGTCGTGGCGGAACGCCACCTTCCACACCAGATAGGGCCGGTTCGACAGGTCGAGCGCGACCCGGGTCAGGGTCTCGTCCATCGGCACCAGCGCCTCGCCATAGCGGCGGATGCCCTTGCGGTCGCCGAGCGCGCGGGCCACCGCCTGCCCGAGCGCGATGCCGACATCCTCGGTGGTGTGGTGGGCGTCGATGTGCAGATCGCCGCGCGCCTCGACCACCAGATCGATCAGCGAATGGCGCGACAACTGCTCCAGCATGTGGTCGAGGAAGCCGATTCCCGTCGCCACCTGATAGCGGCCGCCGCCGTCCAGTTCGACCGAGACGGTGACCGCCGTCTCGGTGGTGGTGCGCTCGATCCTGCCCTGGCGCATGCATGCCTCCTGTCACAAGGGTCCCGGTTTAGCAGGTCTGCCGCGCGGCCTCAAGCGCCGCTCCGGCGGCCTTTGCTTGTGTTGCCGCCGCCGCCGGCCTATAAGTCTCAAGGCGTTCCTTTGCGCGGTTCTCATCTACATGCTGACCACCTGCCCGAATTGCGGAACCAATTTCTCGGTCCCCGATACCGCGCTCGGCCGCGATGGGCGCAAGCTCAAATGCGCCAAATGCGGTCACCTGTGGTTCCAGTCCCCGCTCCGGCTGGAGGAGGACGAGCCGCTCGGCGACGCGTTCGACCTTGCCGCGGTGGCGCCTGGGCCGGAACCGGCCCCCGCGCCGGAACCGGAGGCCGAGCCGCTGCCGACCTTCGACCTTACCCCCGATCCGGTGCCGGCGGGCGGGCGGCGGCCCGATCTCGATTTCGCCCCCGAGCCGACCTTCGGCCGGGCGGCGCCCCAGGCCGAGCTGGAAGAGCCGCCGGCCGGGCTGATGGAACTCGGCACCCGGCCGGTGCCGGATCTGTTCGCCCCCCCGGCCGACGAGCCGCGCCATCGCGGCGGCATCGCCGCTTTGTGGGCGCTGCTGGCCCTGCTGGTGCTGGGCGGCCTCGGCGGGGCGGCCTATTATTTCCAGGATCCGCTGGTCGAGGCGGTGCCGGAGGCCGGCACCCTGCTGACCTCGGTCGGGCTGCGCCACGAACAGCTCGGCGCCGGGCTCGAACTGCGCAAGGCCGGCAGCCCCGAACGCTTCGTCCGCAACGACACCGAGGTGCTGCGGGTGTGCGGCCTGATCGTCAATGTCAGCGACCGCCTGCGCCCGGTGCCGACGATGAAGCTGGTGCTGCTCGACAAGGCCGGGCAGCCGGTGCAGGAGGAACTGGCCCGGCCGCCGGTGTCGATGCTGGCGCCCCATCCCCAGGGCTCGGTCCCGTTCTGCATCCTGCGCGACCGCCCCGACCCCAACGCGGTCGAGGTGGTGGTGGTGTTCTCCGATCAGGACGCCGCCAATGCCCCGGTGGCGCGGCCGCTCGACCGCGCGCCCGCCCGTCCGGCCCCGGCCGAGGCGCCGGCGGCCCCGGCGCCCGAGGGCGACAGCCCGTCCGTTCCGGCCGCCCCGTCCGCTCCGGCGGGCGAGGCCCCGCCGGCCCCGGCTCCGGCTCCGGCCCCGGTCCAGGCGCCGACCCCGGCCCGCCCCGCTCCCTGACCTTCCGGGCAAGGCCCTTGACGGGCCGGTTGAGCCCTGTCAGAAGAACCCCCCGGGGTGGGTGATCCGCCCCCGTGGAGATTTGACCGCTTGCCGCCACGTCAAAACGGCTAAGTGGGTGCATCGCGATGGCGACGTTTCCCAGCGTCTGATGCCCCTGGTCCCTTGTGGGTAGGATCGAGGAGGGCTTGCCTGTGTCCAAAAAGAATTTCCTGTTCACCAGCGAATCGGTGTCCGAAGGGCACCCCGACAAGGTTGCCGACCGGATTTCCGATACCGTGGTCGACGCCTTCCTGGCGGCCGAGCCGCAGGCGCGTGTCGCGGTCGAGACCCTGTGCACCACCAATCTGGTGGTTCTCGCCGGTGAGGTGCGTGGCCCGGCTTCGGTCACCAAGGACCAGCTGATCGAGGCGGCCCGCGCCGCGATCAAGGACATCGGCTACGAGCAGGACGGCTTCCACTGGAAGAACGCCGAGGTGCAGTACCACGTCCATGCCCAGTCGGCCGACATCGCCGTCGGCGTCGACGCCGCCGGCAACAAGGACGAGGGCGCGGGCGACCAGGGCATCATGTTCGGTTATGCGGTCGACGAGACCGAGACCCTGATGCCGGCGCCGATCTATTATTCGCACGAAATACTGAAGAGCCTCGCCGCCGCCCGCCATTCCGGCGCGGCCTCGCTGCTCGAGCCCGACGCCAAGAGCCAGGTCACCCTGGAATATCGCGACGGCCGTCCGGTGCGCGCCGCCTCGGTGGTGGTCTCGACCCAGCATGCCGAGCGCGCCAGCCAGGAAGAGCTGCGTGAGCTGGTCCGCGCCCACGTCCTCAAGGTCCTGCCCGAGGGCTGGTTCCCCGACGAGGAGCATTTCTACGTCAACCCGACCGGCCGTTTCGTCATCGGCGGCCCCGACGGCGACACCGGCCTGACCGGGCGCAAGATCATCGTCGACACCTACGGCGGCGCCGCGCCGCACGGCGGTGGGGCGTTCTCGGGCAAGGATCCGACCAAGGTTGACCGTTCGGCCGCCTATGCCGCCCGCTACCTCGCCAAGAACGTGGTCGCCTCCGGTCTGGCCAGCAAGTGCGTGATCCAGCTGTCCTACGCCATCGGCGTGTCGAAGCCGCTGTCGGTCTATGTCGACACCTTCGGCACCAATCAGGTCGATGAGGACAAGCTGTCCGAGGTGCTCCAGCAGCTGGTCGATCTCAGCCCGCGCGGGATCCGCACCCATCTCGGCCTCAACAAGCCGATCTACGCCCGCACCGCCGCCTATGGCCATTTCGGCCGCACCCCCGACGCCGATGGCGGTTTCTCGTGGGAGCGCACCGATCTGGTCGACGCGCTGAAGCGCGCGTTCTGATCCGGCGATGGACCAGGGCGGTTCCGAGCCGGGGGCTGCGACCCGGCCGCGTTTCTTCGGACGCCGCAGCGGCAAGCCGCTGCGGCGCACCGCCCTTGGTCTGATCGAGTCCCTGCTGCCCCGGCTGGCGATCGCCATCCCCACGCCGGGGCAGCGGCTTGATCCCGTTGCCCTGTTTCCCGAACCGGTCCGCGCCGTCTGGCTCGAGGTCGGCTTCGGCGGCGGCGAGCATCTGGCCGAACTGGCCGCGCTGCACCCCGACATCGGGATGATCGGCAGCGAGGTGTTCCGCAACGGCATCGCCAGCCTGCTCGGCCATGTCGAGCGGCGCGCCCTCGCCAATGTCCGCCTGTTCCCCGAGGATGTCCGCCTGCTGCTGCCGGCTTTGCCCGAGGCCAGCCTGGAGCGGGCGTTCGTGCTGTTCCCCGATCCGTGGCCGAAGGCCCGCCACGCCGAGCGCCGCTTCGTCAATCCCGACAATCTCGACCAGCTCGCCCGCCTGCTGCGCGATGGCGGCGAATTACGGGTTGCCAGCGATGACCCGATCTACGTCGCCTGGGCGGCCGAACGGCTCGACGAGCATCCCGCCTTCGTCAAGCTTCAGGTCACCACCGAGCGGGCCGCGCTGCCGCCCGACTGGCCGGCGACCCGCTACGAGATCAAATGTCTGGCCGGGCGCCAGCCGACCTTCTTCCGCTACGCCCGCCGCCCGCGCGGCTGAGGCGCCATTCGCGGGCTCTGCCCGCACCCGCCAAGGGCCGAAGGCCCTTGGAACCCTTGCCGTGTCCTTCGCGCGGCAAACGCCAGCGCCCAAGCGGAAAGACCGGTCCGCGCCCGACCACCCATGGGATCCAAGGGCCTTGCGGCCCTTGGCGGGGGTGGGCGGAGCCCACATCAGCCTGAGCCCCGTCAGGCCTGACGGATTCCGGCCAGGAAGTTCTCGACCTCGCCGCGCAGGGTGCGGGCCTCGGCGGCCAGCGCCTGGGTGGCGCTCAGCATGCAGCCGGCCGAGCCGCCGGCCTCGGCGGTGGCGGCGGTGAGCTGGCCGAGCGACTGGGTCACCCCGGCGGTGCCGGCGGCGGCCTGCTGGACGCTGCGGGCGATCTCGCGGGTGGCGGCGCCCTGATCGCCCACCGCGTTGGCGATGTCGTCGCCGATCGATTTGATGCGCAGGATGGTGGCGACGATGGCGCGGATCGCGTCCACCGCCTGCCCGGTCGCGGCCTGGACCGCGCCGATCTGGGTCGAAATCTCGTCGGTGGCCCGCGCGGTCTGGGTGGCGAGGTGCTTGACCTCGCCCGCCACCACGGCGAAGCCCTTGCCGGCGTCGCCGGCCCGCGCCGCCTCGATGGTGGCGTTCAAGGCCAGCAGGTTGGTCTGTGCCGCGATGTCGGTGATCAGCCCGACCACCTCGCCGATCCGCGCGGCGGTGGCGGCCAGCCCCTCGACCAGCTGGTTGGTCTTTTCGGCATCGGCGGCGGCCTCGGTCGAGATCTGGGCCGATTGCGACACCTGCCGACTGATCTCGGCGATTGAGGCCGACAGTTCCTCGGCGGCGGCGGCGACGGTCTGGACGTTGGCCGAGGCCTGCTCGGCGGCGTCGGCGACCCGGGTGGCCTGATGCGAGGCGGTGTCGATCGAGGACGACACCCGCGCCGCCGCGCTTTCCAGTTCGCCCGAGGCATGGGTGATGGTTTCCGCCACCCGCTTGACGCTGCCCTCGAACCCGTCGGCGACCCGCAGCAGTTCGGCCTTGCGGTGGGCCTCGGCCTCGTGCTTGACCGCGTCCTGGCGGGTGCGCAGCGTTTCCGCCTCGAGCGCCGCGTCGCGCAGCACCTCGATCGCCTCGGCCAGGCGGCCGATCTCGTCGCCCCGGCCGGTTTCCGGCACGGCGACATGGTAATCGCCGGCGGCAAGGCGGCGGGTGACCCCGACCAGCCGGCCGATGCCGCCGCCGATGTTGCGCGACAGCGCCACCCCGAGCCCGGCCGCGACCAGGGTCACCAGCAGGAACACCCCGGCCAACCGCAGCAGGGCGGCCTCGAATTCCGCATCGACGTCATCGATATAGATCCCGGTGGCCAGCACCCAGCCCCAGGCCTGGCTGGTGTGGCCATAGGCCAGCTTGGGCGACGGCGTGGTCTGGCCGGGCTGGGGAAACATGTAGCGGACGAACCCGCCGCCCTGCGCGGCGGCGTCGAGGATCGCCGTGACGAAGGCGAAGCCGTTGGCGTCGCGGCTTTCGCGCGCGGTGCGGCCCTCGCGTTCGGGATGGGCCGGATTGAGCAGCACCTGCCCATCCTTGCTGTAGATGAAGTAGTATTCGTCGTCGCCGTAGCGGGCGAGACGGATCGCCTGCAACGCCTGGGCCTGGGCCTGGGCGGTGTCGATCTCGCCCCGGCTGGCCCGTTCGGCAAAGGAACGGAGGGTGCCGTCGGCGGCCTCGACCAGATTGCGCAGTTTGACCTCGCGGTCGGTGATCATGGTGGCGCGCAGTTGCAGCGCCGCCAGCAGCGACAGCAGCACCATCGCCGCGATCAGCAGGGCGATGATCGACAGCAATTTTCCCGACAGCGACACCTTGGCGATCATGCGCGCTCCCCTCCGCGCGGCCGTCGCGAGCCGTCAAACGCCGCGTCGCCGCACCTGCTCATGCCAACGGCATAGCTGGTCCCTGCCCAGTTCGATTGCAATAGGGGAAACACCCCTCCCGGCAGGCCGGGGGGTGACTGTCGATGAAAAAGAAGGGGGTCCGGGGCATCGCCCCGGCGGGTCGCGGGCAGAGCCCGCGTAACAGGGCGCACGGAGCGCGCCGGTTGGCGCGCCCCGGCGGAACCGGCTAGGTGTCGAGGAAGCTTCTGAGCTTGCGCGAGCGCGACGGATGCTTGAGCTTGCGCAGCGCCTTGGCTTCGATCTGACGGATGCGTTCGCGGGTGACGCTGAATTGCTGGCCGACCTCTTCGAGGGTGTGGTCGGTGTTCATGCCGATGCCGAAGCGCATCCTGAGCACGCGCTCCTCGCGCGGGGTCAGGCTGGCGAGGACGCGGGTGGTGGTCTCGCGCAGATTGGCCTGGATCGCCGCGTCGAGCGGCAGCACCGCGTTCTTGTCCTCGATGAAGTCGCCGAGGTGGGAATCCTCCTCGTCGCCGATCGGGGTTTCGAGCGAGATCGGCTCCTTGGCGATCTTGAGGACCTTGCGCACCTTCTCGAGCGGCATGCTGAGCTTTTCGGCCAGCTCTTCCGGGGTCGGCTCGCGGCCGATCTCGTGCAGCATCTGGCGCGAGGTGCGGACCAGCTTGTTGATGGTCTCGATCATGTGGACCGGGATGCGGATGGTGCGGGCCTGATCGGCGATCGAGCGGGTGATCGCCTGCCGGATCCACCACGTGGCATAGGTCGAGAATTTGTAGCCGCGGCGGTATTCGAACTTATCGACCGCCTTCATCAGGCCGATATTGCCTTCCTGGATCAGGTCGAGGAATTGCAGGCCACGGTTGGTGTATTTCTTGGCGATCGAGATGACGAGGCGCAGGTTGGCCTCGATCATTTCCTTCTTGGCCTTGCTGGCCTCGCGCTCGCCCTTCTGCACCGTCTGGACGATGCGGCGGTATTCGGTGATCGGCAGGCCGGATTCGGCCGAGATGCGGGAGATGGTGGCGCGGATATCGGTGATTTCGTGGGCGTGGCGGCTGGCGAAATCCTTCCACTGCTTGCTGCGGCCGGCGACCTGCTCGATCCAGTTGGGGGCCAGTTCCGAGCCGTAATAGGCGTCGAGGAAATCGGGCCGCTTGATCCGGCAGGATTCGGCCAGACGCAGCAGGCGGCCTTCCTGGGTCATCAGCCGGCGGTTGAGGCCGTTGAGCTGCTCGACCAGGAACTCGATGCGGGCGTTGTTGAGGTGGATGCCCTGCATCAGCCGGACCAGCTCGGTCTTCAGCTTGTCGTACTTCTTCTCGACCGCCGGGGGCACCGCCTCGCCCTTCGACAGGGCGGCGAGGCGCTGTTCCTGGACCTTTTCGAGCTTCTGGTGGGTGGTGGCGATCCCCTGGAAGGTTTCCAGCACCTGGGGCAGCAGCTGGATTTCCATCGCGGCGAGCGAGATCGCGCTGTCCTCGGCGTCATCGCCGTCGGGCATGTCGCCTTCGCCCTCGCCCTCGCGCTCCTCTCCCTCGGCCTCGGCCTCGCCTTCGCCGGCGGCCTCGCCGGGGGCGGGTTCCTCCTCGGGGCCGCGCTCCAGCTCCTCCTCGGACAGGTCGCCGCCGGGGCCGGCGCCGTAGGTGGCGTCGAGATCGATGATGTCGCGCAGCAGCATCTTGCCCTCGATCAGGGCGTCGTGCCATTCGACCACGGCGCGGATGGTCAGCGGGCTTTCGCAGATGCCGCCGATCATCATGTCGCGGCCGGCCTCGATCCGCTTGGCGATGGCGATTTCGCCCTCGCGCGACAGCAGTTCGACCGAGCCCATCTCGCGCAGATACATCCGCACCGGGTCGTCGGTGCGGCCAAGATCCTCTTCGTCGACGTTGCCGGCGCCGGAATAGCCCTCGCTGTCGGTGGCTTCTTCCTCGCCCTCGGGCTGGGCTTCCTCGCCGTCCTCGCTCTCGACCACGTTGATGCCGAGTTCGGACAGCATCGCCATGGTGTCCTCGATCTGCTCGGAGGACACTTCGTCGGGCGGCATCGCCGCGTTCAGTTCGTCATAGGTGACGTAGCCGCGTTCCTTGCCGCGCGCCACCATCTTCTTGACGGCAACCCCCAGGGTGTCGAGCAGCGGCCCGTCCATCGACTCGTCCTGGTTTTCCGACACTTCCGCGGTGTTCGTCGCTTTGGTCGCCATGAAACCCTTCACTCCTGAAGACCCTGGCCCCGTCCCCCCCGAACGGCGCCGGTCCGGCCGGGCGTCCTGCCCGTCCGGCCCTGTCGGTCGCCCCCATCGGCGATGGGGGCGTGTGTCTGGGACCCGCCGGCCCCGTTAAACCCGCGCCGCGATCCGGGGCGCCTTGCCGTCCGGCGCCCTAGCCGCGCCCGCCGTCTCGGGACGGGGGCGGCGGGCCCGCTTCGTCCTCGCCGGCCGTTGCCGTCCATTCCTGTCGCTTGACCGCCTGATAGCGGGCCCACGACGCCGGCGACGATTCCTCGATCAGCCGGGCGCTGGCTTCGTCCACGTCCGCCTGCAGGTTCCGATGGGTGTAGCGATGGTAGACATCGTCCCAGAGAGCCTTCGCGTCCTCGGCGCTGTCATAGCCGCGGACTCCAAGCATGCGCCTTTCGCTGGCATCGAGAAGGGACTCCAGCACCGAACAGAATCCATCCGCCCGTAGATGGGCGGAAAGCTGCTCCGCGTCAAGCCCTCGCCCAGTTCCGAGGTGCTTTAGAATCCCACGTCGAAGTTTGTCAAGCGACTCCTGCGAAAAGGCGCAGAGACCGAGCGCCTCCTGCACCTGCTCATACAGGCCGGGATTGGTCAGCAGCAGCCCGAGCAGCACCCGTTCCTGCATCTCCGCCGCCGGGCGCGGCCCGGGCGGGCGGCCGACCCCGACCAGCCGGCCGTCCTGGCTCGCCAGCGCCCGCTCGGCCGCGCCGGTGCGGCCGGGGCGG
>NZ_JBHUIY010000038.1:0-39309 GCF_042683125.1 Phaeospirillum tilakii | reverse complement strand
ATTGCCGCACGGTCCGTCGAGGCCCTGGAGCAAGCCATCGCCTCCGCCCTCAGCGACTTTTCCTCCGACGAATGTCAAAATTACATCAAAAATAGTGGCTATTCGATCTAACCGGGAAATGCTCTAGCGGGCAGCGCCTTCAGGTCCACCGGCGCTTCGCCCGACGCCTCCCCCGGTGTCGCGCCGAACACCCCGGCCGCTCCCTCCAGCAACTGCCCCCCGCCAAGTCGTGATCTGATTGGGGTGCACGTCATACTGCTGAGCCAGCTCGGCCAGCGTCTTGTCGCCCTTGATCGCCGCCAGGGCCACCTTCGCCTTGAAAGCCGGTGAATGGGTCCGGCGCGCACGTTTCGTCATGGTCCTTCCTCCTGCGCGGCATCGTCGCCGCTTTCAGGCGGAAAATCCACTTATCGCCCTGTCCGAATTTCCCAGGCCGGCTCTTTATCGCCCGGCGGGCAGTCTCACTAACGTGTTGAAAACGTTATGAGAAGCGGTTGGAGCGGGTGAAGGGAATCGAACCCTCGTCGTAAGCTTGGGAAGCTTCTGCTCTACCATTGAGCTACACCCGCGTCCCGGTCGGGCGGCGCGTTGGCCCGCCTCGCGACGTGGAGGGGGATTATGCCAAACTTGGCGCGGTTCGCAAGCGGAACCTGCATCCAATCCGCAGGTTCCGCTTGCCGTCCCTCATTCCGGCAGAAACGCCGCCACCGCCGCCATCGTCCGCTCGAACAGCGGGTTGAAGCCGATCCGGATCACCAGGCCGTCACTCTTCTTCATTTCCTCCGGGGTCATCTCGCTGAACGACAGCGGGCCGCTCGCCGCCTGGGTGGTCCGGCATTGCGGCAGGGCGGCGCGCTGGGTCGGGGTGACGCAGCCGCACAGCTTGCCCCACTCCTGGTTGGTGGCGTAGCCGAGGCAATTGCGGTAATCGCCCGCCGCGCCGTAATGCGGATTGTCCGGCGCCACCGGTACACCGTTATGGCCGATCCGGGTGACGCAGATCCCGGCCGGGCTGCCGAACGGGCATCGCGGCAGCGGCTGCGCCGCCGGTGGCGCGCAGCCGGTGTCGTCGGGGCCGGTGCCACGCAGGCAGGTGACGCGGGAATCGTCGCGATCGAGCCGGGCGTAGCGATCGGGATGGGCCGCCAGCGTCGCCGGGCTGGCGAACAGCAGCAGCCGGCTGGCCGGGTTTTCCACCCGCTGGCGGAAGAAATCGAGCGAGGCCTGGGGATCGACGGTGACATCGTCGGCCGAGAAGGCCATCAGCACCGGCAGGGTCAGCGGCCGTTTCGCCCGTTCGACCTCGGTCATCACCTCCATCAGCGGACGCGGCGCCATCACCGGAAAGCTTTCCGCCTTGGCGAAATCGAGGTCCTCGTCGATCCGCAGCCACGCCCCTTCCGGGCCGAAGCCGCGAAAGGCGGTCAGGATCGCCTGGAACAGTTCGAAGCCATACGGGATCCGGTGCAGCGGAAAGCGGTTGGTCAGGCCGATCGAGGGTGACAGCAGGGTCAGCGAGGCCAGCGTGACCTTGGGCGGCGCGCCGTTGAGGGCGAGGTCGAGCGCCAGCGCCGCGCCGGTCGAGAAGCCGGCGAGATGGACCTTGGGCACCTCTCCGGCGAAGCTGTCGATGCCATAGCGCAGCGCCGCCTGCCATTCGGCGGCGGTGGGGCGGATCAGGTCGCCCGGCACCCCGCCATGTCCCGGCAGCAGGATCGAGCGCACCAGCAGACAGCGTCCGGGCAGCCGGGCCAGGGCATCGCCGACATCGCGCATCAGATAGGGCGAGTCGCTCAGCCCGTGCACCAGCAGCATCCCGGCCTTGGCGGTACCGCCACAGGCCGGGTCGAGCGGCCATTGATGCGGCCCGACCAGTTCGGCATGGGAAGGGGCCAGCGCCGGATCGGGCTCGATCGGCCCGCGCGCCTGTTGCAGCACCGCGACGGTATCGCGGACATAATCGGCGAACGGCTTGTCGGCACCGGCGGCATCGCGCCAGGTGACCAGCTTCATTGCCGTCGGCTGGTGGCGTGCCGCCGTCCAGCGGGCCGGTTCCGCCTCGTTCGCCCCGGCCGGGCCTGAAGCCAGCATCAGCGCGACGATCGCCGCCCCCAGCCGGGCGAAAAGCCTTCCCCGCATCCTGTCCTCCCTCATCGTGTCACCATCAGTCGGGCGCCGAGGGCGATCAGCACCCCTCCGGCGCAGCGGTCGAGCCATTTTCCCGCGCCCGGCCGCCGGTGCAGCCAGCCGCCGATCCGTCCCGCCAGCGCGCCGAGCAGCCCGAACAACAGCGCCGCCTGGGCGGCGAACAGCCCGCCCAGCAGGGCGATCTGAACCGCCTCGTCACCACGCCCGGCGATGACGAACTGGGGCAGGAAGGCGAGGAAGAACAGAATGACCTTGGGATTGATCGCATTGGCGAGCAGCCCGCGCCAGAACAACGGCGCGAGACGCGCCGGCCCCACCGCCGGCGGTGGGGCAAACCCGCCGCCGCCGCGCAACGCCCCGATCCCCAGCCAGACCAGATAAGCCCCGCCACACAGTCTGAGCGCCAGAAACGCCCCGGGCGAAGCCTGGATCACCGCCGCCAGCCCCAGCGCCGCGAGCAGGGTGTGACTGAGACAGCCGAGGCCGCAGCCGATGCCGAACGCCATCCCGGCGCGGCGACCGCGCGACAGGCCGAGGCTCAGCACCATCAGATTGTCCGGCCCCGGCGCCAGTGTCACCGCCACCGCCGCCAGCAGGAACCCCGCGATCTGTCCCGGCTCCAGCAGCATCCGCTCCCCCTTGTTCCGCCGCGCCAGGATACGGGGCGGAACAGGTTTGTCGATGGAAGGTTACACCCGCGCCGCCGCGCGCAGGATCAGGAGCGGGATCCAAGGGCCTTGCGGCCCTTGGCGGGTGCGGGCAGCGCCCGCTCAGTGCTCCTCCCCGGTAGAGGGCGGTTCGGGGCAAACCCCTTCGCTTCGGGGGCAGGCCTGGGGCGCCGGCTCCGCGCGGGGCGCAAGCCCGACCCACGAGTCGAGCACCGCCTCGTCGAACCCGGCGAGACGGCGCCCGTCGCATTCGATCAACGGCCGACGGATCAGCAGCGGGTCGAGGCACATCTGGGCCAGCGCCTCGTCGGCCTCGGCCAGTTCCGGCACCACCGCGCCGGACTTGACCCGTGGCGCCGCGCGGTTGAACCATTCCGCCACCGGCCGGTCGCCGAAGAACGGGCGCAGGGTCTCCGGCCGCCAGGTCTGCACCCGGATATCGAGCGCGACCACGTCATGGCCGGATTGCCGGAGGATCTGCTTCTGCCGGGTGTTGTTGACGCAGCCCGGCTTCTCATAGAACAGGATCACCGCCATTCCCTGGTCCTCCTTGTTGTGGTTGTTCGGTTTCGAGCGTCCGCGCCAGGGCCAGCAGGGCCGGGACCTGACGGCGGATTTCATCGGCAACGTTCTTGTCGAGCTTGCCGAGCCAGGCGGTCGGGATGTCCTGCACCCCATAGGTGGCCCCGGCCAGCATGCCGACGATCGCGCCGGTGGTGTCGGCGTCGCCGCCCTGATTGACCACCTCGATCAGGCAGGAGCGGAACGAATCGGTCAGGAAGTAGAAATGCAGCACCGTCTGCATCGTATCGATGATGTAGGCGGTCGATTGGCCGTGGAAATGCTCGAAGCGGAAGCCGCGATGGGTTTCGACCAGCCGGCGCGCCACCTCGCGCGCCTCGCGCATCCCCTGGCCGAGCAGCAGGGCCTGGGTCATCCGTCCCAGGGCCAGGGTGGCGTCGTCCGACAGCGGATGGTTGTGGGTGATGTGTGCTTGGGCAATCGTCCATTTTTCCAGCAGATCGGGCCGGCCCAGCGTTGCCAGCGCAACGGGCAGATTGCGCATCGCCGCGCCATTGCCGGCATCGCCCTCGCTGTAGGCGCCCTCGACCTGACCGTGGGTCATGTAGCGGCGGATGCCGCGCCGACAGGTGTTGCCGATATCGACCGGCCCGCTTTTCAGCCAGGCGGCGAATTCGTCGCAGACGTCGGGCAGATCGAGGGTCTGGCGCCGGGCCAGCGAGCGGCCGAGGCACAGGCTCATCTCGGTGTCGTCGGTGACCTGACCGGGGGCGAGATGGAGCCAGCCGCCGCCGATCATCTTGCGGTGCAGGCGGTATTTTTCCTCGATCTCGCGCCGGGTCATGAATTCGACGGTGGCGCCCAGCGCATCGCCGACGGCAAAGCCGAGATAGGCGCCCAGCGCGCGTTCGGTCAGGGAGGGTCCGGACATCGGCGGCCTCGGAGTGGTGGACGAGAGAGAATCGAACAAAGGCGGCATCGTCGTGTCCCCGGTCAGATGTAGTCGGCCCGCACCCGGTAATCGCCGCCGATCACCAGGAATTCGCCTTCGCCCTTCAGCGGGTGGGTGGCGAGCAGGGTGTTGAAGAACAGCACCTTCACCGCCGGCACCCGCACGGTCAGGATCACGTCGCCGAAACAGTCGGCGACGCTGCGGTCGCTGGTGAAGGACGCGAGATTGTTGAGGTGCATCACCACCGTCTTGCGGTCGATCCGGGCGACGATCTGGTGTTCGTCGAACGAATTGACGCCGCGATAGAGGGTGAGGTGGCGTTCGCCCGGCGCGACGTAGCGGCCGAGCGCCCACTGACAGAACTCGTAGAGGATGTCGAGCTGGCAGTAGATCGAGTTGTTATGGAACCGGCTCGACATCTTTTCTTCGACGTAGCTGATCCAGCCCTGGCCGGCGAAACGGGAGATCCGTTCCTTGTGGAAGGTCGGGAACAGGCCGAAACGGCTTTCGACCCAGCCCTTCAGCACCGCCCCTTCCGGCCCGTTGGAATCATAGCCCCAGCCCTTCAGCAGGCGCAGGAAGCTGGCGCGGTAACGGCGCGGCCCGCCCGCCCGGCCGGCGGCGCCGTCATGCTGCTCGGGGTCGATGCCGAACATCGCCACCATGTATTTATAAAAAGCGTCGCCGGCGTCGGCGAGATCGTCGGCCCGGCCGAGCATCTCGAACAGCCCGCCATTCATCTCCCGCACCCCGGACAGATGAATCTCGCGCGGATCCTCGTTGAAGGCGTCACTGCCCAGCAAGTCGGTGGCGAGACCAACCATGTTGGTGCTGTGTCCAAGTCGGCAATTCGTCGGCTGGTCCATGGTGCGGCATGACTTTCGGATGGAAGCCCGTTCCATCCTGCAAGAACCATACCTGTCCCCCGCCACCGCTGTTCGCCCCGTCCGCCCCCCGCTGTTCGGCTTCGAACACAGGCGCCGCCGGCTTGTCGCGTTCCCAACAGCCGCCCATTTGTTGGGCATCTGCCTCCCGCCCCAAGACAATGCATTGATATAGAACGATTTTGCCGCCGTTTCGCCGCGAATCAGGTCGGGTTGGCCGTCGTCCAGGCACTTGGCACGCTCCCTGCAAGGAGAGAGGCGTGGCAGGGGCGTCAGGCCCTCCGCCGACGGTTTTTGAAGGCAGGCAGACAGAAAGGAAACCCCAACATGCCTCGTCAGATCGCTTTCTACGGCAAGGGCGGTATCGGCAAGTCGACCACCTCGCAGAACACCCTGGCCGCCCTGGTCGAAATGGACCAGAAGATCCTGATCGTCGGCTGTGACCCCAAGGCCGACTCGACCCGACTGATCCTCAACACCAAGCTGCAGGACACCGTTCTGCACCTCGCCGCCAAGGCCGGCTCGGTCGAAGACCTCGAGCTCGATGACGTGATGAAGATCGGCTACAAGGGGATCAAGTGCACCGAGGCCGGTGGCCCCGAGCCGGGCGTCGGCTGCGCCGGCCGCGGCGTGATCACCGCGATCAACTTCCTCGAAGAGAACGGTGCCTACGACGACGTCGATTACGTCTCCTACGACGTGCTGGGCGACGTGGTGTGCGGCGGCTTCGCGATGCCGATCCGCGAGAACAAGGCCCAGGAAATCTACATCGTGATGTCGGGCGAGATGATGGCGCTGTTCGCCGCCAACAACATCGCCAAGGGCATCCTGAAGTATGCCGGCACCGGCGGCGTGCGCCTGGGCGGCCTGATCTGCAACGAGCGCCAGACCGACCGCGAGCTCGACCTCGCCGAGACCCTGGCCAAGCGGATCAACACCCAGATGATCCACTTCGTGCCGCGCAACAACATCGTCCAGCACGCCGAGCTGCGCCGCATGACCGTGATCCAGTACGCCCCCGACTCGTCGCAGGCGGCCGAGTACCGGACCCTGGCGACCAAGATCCACGCCAATTGCGGCAAGGGCACCATCCCGACCCCGATCACCATGGAAGAGCTCGAGGACCTGCTGCTCGAGTTCGGCATCATGAAGTCCGACGAGCAGCAGCTCGCCGAGCTCCAGGCCAAGGAAAAGAAGGCCGGCTGATCCCCGGGGCAACCCGCCTGTCCCACCGGCCCGGCCGGGTCGGGGGGACAGGGGTGACGCTTAGACCACGCGGAAAGGAGAAGGGGCATGAGCCTCGATAACGTCAACGATACCGCCGCCAACGAGGCTCTGATCAAGGAAGTGCTTGATCAGTACCCGGAAAAGGCCGCCAAGAAGCGCGCGCGCCACCTCGGCACCGTCAAGGCCGACGCCAGCGGCAACCCGACCTGTGGCGTCAAGTCCAACATCAAGTCCGTTCCCGGCGTGATGACCATCCGTGGCTGCGCCTATGCCGGTTCGAAGGGCGTGGTGTGGGGCCCGATCAAGGACATGGTCCACATCTCCCACGGTCCGGTCGGCTGTGGTCAGTATTCCTGGTCGCAGCGCCGCAACTACTTCAACGGCACCGTCGGCGTCGACAGCTTCGTCACGATGCAGATCACCTCGGACTTCCAGGAACGCGACATCGTGTTCGGGGGCGACAAGAACCTCGACAAGATGGTCGATGAGCTGAACGAGATGTTCCCGCTCAATCGCGGCATCACCATTCAGTCGGAATGCCCGATCGGCCTGATCGGCGACGACATCGAGGCGGTGGCCAAGAAGAAGAGCAAGGAAACCGGCAAGACCATCGTTCCGGTCCGCTGCGAGGGCTTCCGCGGCGTGTCGCAGTCGCTCGGCCACCACATCGCCAACGACGCCATCCGCGACTGGGTGTTCGACAAGACCGAAGCCGAGTGGGAAACCGGCCCCTACGACGTCAACCTGATCGCCGACTACAACATCGGCGGCGACGCCTGGCCGTCGCGCAAGTTGCTGGAAGAGATCGGCCTGCGGGTGATCGGCTCCTGGTCGGGTGACGCCACCCTGGCCGAGATCGAGCGCGCCCCCAAGGCCAAGCTCAACCTGATCCACTGCTACCGGTCGATGAACTACATCTGCCGGCACATGGAAGAGAAGTACGACATTCCGTGGGTGGAATATAACTTCTTCGGCCCGACCCAGATCGCGGCTTCGCTGCGCAAGATCGCGGCCCAGTTCGACGAGACCATCCAGGCCAATGCCGAGAAGGTGATCGCCAAGTACCAGCCGCTGGTCGATGCGGTGGTCGCGCGCTACAAGCCGCGGCTCGAAGGCAAGACCGTGCTGCTCTATGTCGGCGGCCTGCGCCCGCGTCACGTCGCCACCGCCTATGACGATCTCGGCATGGTGATCGTCGGCACCGGCTACGAATTCGCCCATAACGACGATTATCAGCGCACCGGCCATTATCTCAAGGAAGGCACGCTGGTCTACGACGACGTCTCCGGCTACGAACTGGAGAAGTTCATCGAAAAGCTCCGCCCCGATCTGGTCGGCTCCGGCGTCAAGGAAAAGTACGCCACCCAGAAGATGGGCGTGCCCTTCCGCCAGATGCACTCGTGGGACTATTCCGGCCCGTATCACGGCTACGATGGGTTCGCCATCTTCGCCCGTGACATGGACATGGCGGTCAACAGCCCGATCTGGAGCAAGTTCAAGGCTCCCTGGAAGGCTGCGTAACCCCGGCTCCAGGCCAGTTTCGTCCCCCCACGGGACCCGACCCGTATCGAGATACTGAACCCCTCCCCGCGCGGCGCCCATCATCCGGGGGCGCGGGGAGCTGGGAAGGAGAGTTGTCATGCCTCAGAGCGCTGACCAGATCAAAGACCACGTCAAGCTGTTCCAGGAGCCGGAATACAAGGAGATCTTCGACCGCAAGAAGGCTCAGTTCGAGTGCCGGCCGAGCGACGCCGACGTCGCCGCCCAGGCCGAGTACACCAAGGGCTGGGAATATCGCGAGAAGAACTTCGCCCGTGAAGTCGCGGTGATCAACCCGCAGAAGGCCTGCCAGCCGCTGGGCGCGGTGTTCGCCGCCGCCGGCTTCGAAGGCACCCTGCCCTACGTCCACGGCTCCCAGGGCTGTGTCGCCTATTTCCGCTCGCACCTCGCCCGTCACCTCAAGGAGGCGGTGCCGATCGTCGCCGACTCGATGACCGAGGACGCGGCGGTGTTCGGCGGCCTCAACAATCTGGTCGAGGGCCTGCAGAACGCCTACAAGCTCTACTCGCCCAAGATGATCGCGATTTCGACCACCTGCATGGCCGAAGTCATCGGTGACGACCTGTCGGCGTTCATCGGCACCGCCAAGAGCGCCGAGAAGGCCGCGGTTCCGGCCGATTTCCCGGTTCCCTTCGCCCACACCCCGTCGTTCGTCGGCAGCCACACCACCGGCTACGACAACATGATGAAGGGCATCCTCAACTACTTCTGGGATCGGGAAAGCGTCAAGGAACGCAGCGCCGACGCCAAGATCAACATCATCCCCGGCTTCGACGGCTACGCGGTCGCCAACAACCGCGAACTGAAGCGCTACCTCGACCTGATGGGGGTGGAGTACACCCTGCTCGGCGACGTGTCCGACGTCTACGACACCCCGTCCGACGGCGAGTACCGGATGTATGACGGCGGCACCAGCCTCGACGACGCCCGCGCCGCGATCAACGCCAAGGCGACCATCTCGCTGCAGGAATATTGCACCCCGAAGACCCTCGAATATTGCGGCGAGAAGGGTCAGACCGTCGCCAGCTTCAACTACCCGATGGGCATCGGCGCCACCGACGCCCTGCTGATGAAGGTGGCCGAGCTGTCGGGCAAGGCGATCCCCGAGAGCATCGAGAAGGAGCGCGGCCGTCTGATCGACGCCATCGCCGACAGCCAGGCCTGGCTGCACGGCAAGAGCTTCTCGATCTACGGCGATCCCGACTTCACCCTGGCGATGACCGCCTTCCTGCTGGAGATGGGCTGCGAGCCGAAGCACGTGCTGTGCACCAACGGCTCGGCCGAATGGGAAGCCAAGGCCAAGGCCCTGCTCGCCACCTCGCCGTTCGGCGCGGAGGGTCAGGTCTGGCGCGGCAAGGACCTGTGGCACCTGCGCTCGCTGCTGTTCACCGAGCCGAGCGACTTCCTGATCGGCAATTCCTACGGCAAGTATCTCGAAAAGGACACCGGCATTCCGCTGATCCGGCTGACCTTCCCGATCTTCGACCGTCACCACCACCACCGCTTCCCGACCTTCGGGTATCAGGGCGCGCTGCGGGTGCTGGTCGAGATCCTCGACCGGATCTTCGAGGTCACCGACGCCTCGAGCGAGATCTCGTTCGACCTGACCCGCTAGGCACGGCGGTTGTTCCCGGCCCCCGGAGCGGCGACGCTCCGGGGGTTTTTCTTTGCCGTGGGTGCGGCAGGCCACCGGATCGCGGGCTATCGAAGCCTGGCCCGACGCGCTATCGTCGACGCGGAACGGATCAGACGCGATCAGGGGCGGGCATGGCGGCGCTTTCAGACGATCAGATCGTGGCGGCGGTACGGTCTGCCCTGCCGGAGGTGCAGGCCATCATTCTGTTCGGCAGCCGGGCGGAGGGGCTGGAAACAGCCGACAGCGACCTCGACCTTGCCGTCCTGCCACGCGGCGGGATCGATCCGGTACGGCTATGGGAGGCGGGGGAAGTCATCGCCCGGCGCCTCGACGTCGATGTCGATCTGATCGACCTGCGCGCCGCCAGCACGGTGATGCAGTTCCAGATCGTCACCACCGGGCGGCGGCTGTTCGCCGAAGGGGGCGAGGCCGACCGTTACGAGATGTTCGTGCTCAACGAGATGACGGCCCTGAACGAGGCGCGGGCCCCGCTGATCGCCGACATCCGGAGCGGGGGGCGGGTTCATGGTCGATGACGTGCTGCTCAACAAGGTGGCCACCATCGAACGCTGCGTGGCACGGGCCGAGGAAGAATACCGCAAGGATCCGGCAACCTTCGCCACCGACTTCACCCGTCAGGACGCCGCCATCCTCAACATCCAGCGGGCCTGCGAAGCCTGCCTGGACATCGGCCATGCCATCATCCGCCGTCAACGTCTGGGCGTCCCGCAAAGTGCCCGCGACGTGTTCGCCCTGCTGGCGCGCGCGGGGTGGATCGACACGGCGCTGGCCGAGGCACTGCAACGCATGGTCGGCTACCGCACCATCGCCGTCCATGATTATCAGACCCTGCACCTGCCCATCACCATCGCGGTGATCGAACGCCACCTGGGCGACTTCCTGGCTTTCGGCCGGACCGTGCTGGGCCGGCTCTGACCCTCCCCCGGCTCTGCGGCCCTGTCGGGGGCTCATTCCTTGTCTGCAAAAAGGGGAACACGCGGGGCCTATATCGCCTCGGCGGCCAGGACTACAATCGCCGGCTCGTGAGGATCTTGCGGGCCAGGGAGCCATTCATGTCCGTCCGGTGCGTCAGTGCAACACCTTCCGCCTATCAATACCCGCTGCTGATCAAGCAGTTGCTGCTTACCCCTCTGGCGACCGTACCAGAGCAGGAGATCACCTATCAGGGAAAGATCCGTTACACCTACCGCACCCTGAAGGATCGCATCGGCCGGCTGGCCAATCTGCTGGCCGCCCACGGAGTCCAGGCGGGGCAGACGGTGGCGATGATGGATTGGGACAGCCATCGCTATCTCGAGGCCTTCTTCGCCGTGCCGATGATGGGAGCCATCCTCCAGACCGTCAATGTCCGGCTCAATCCCGAGCAGATCCTCTACACCCTCAACCATTCCGAAGCCGACCTGCTGATCGTCAACAGCGAGTTCTTCCCGATCCTGGCCGAGATCGCCGGCCGGCTCGAAACGGTCCGGACGGTGGTGACGATCAGCGACGAGGCCGCCCCGCCGCCGGCCCCGATCGCCGCGATCGGCGAGTACGAATCCCTGCTGGCGGCGGCGCCGCCGGATTACGATTTCCCCGATTTCGACGAGAACGCCCAGGCCACCACCTTCTACACCACCGGCACCACCGGCAATCCCAAGGGGGTCTATTTCAGCCATCGCCAACTGGTGCTGCACACCCTCGGCTGTGCCGCCGCGCTGGGGGGCGCGCCACGGCAGGGGCATGTCCATCGCGAAGACGTCTACATGCCGATCACCCCGATGTTCCACGTCCATGCCTGGGGCTTTCCCTATCTGGCGACGATGATGGGGCTGAAGCAGGTCTATCCCGGCCGCTACCAGCCCGAGGTGATCTGTCGGCTGATCGCCGAGGAGAAGGTCAGCTTCTCCCACTGCGTCCCGACCATCCTGCACATGATCCTCAACCACCCCCAGGCGGCCCACACCGACTTTTCCGGCTGGAAGGTGCTGATCGGCGGCTCGGCCCTGCCCGAGGCGACCGCCACCGCGGCGCAGAAGCGCGGCATCGACATCTTCACCGGCTACGGCATGTCGGAAACCTGTCCGGTGCTGACCGTCGCCCATCTCGACAGCGCCGCCCTCGCCCGCTCGCCCGAGGATCAGTCGGTGATCCGGGCCAAGACCGGGCGGCCGCTGCCGCTGGTCGATCTGCGCATCGTCGATGACGCGCTGCGCGACATGCCGCACAACGGCAAGGCGGTCGGCGAGGTGGTCGTCCGCGCCCCCTGGCTGACCCAGGGCTACGTCAAGGCGCCGGAGGCCTCCGAACTGCTGTGGAGCGGCGGCTATCTTCACACCGCCGACATGGGCAACATCAACCCGGCCGGCTATCTCAAGGTCACCGACCGCATCAAGGACGTGATCAAGACCGGCGGCGAGTGGACCTCGTCGCTCCAGCTCGAGGACGTCATCTCCAAGCACGAGGCGGTGCACGAGGTGGCGGTGATCGGCATCCCCGACGAGAAATGGGGCGAGCGGCCGCTGGCGCTGGTGCTGCTCAAGCCCGATCATGTCGGCAAGGTCAGCGAGAACGCCCTGCGCCATTACGCCGCCCATGCGATCGAGACCGCCGGCATCTCGCGCTATGGCGTGCTGTTGCAGGTCCGCTTCGTCAAGACCCTGGTCAAGACCAGCATCGGCAAGATGAACAAGCGGCTGATGCGGGCCGATCCCGAGGCGCTCTGTCTGTGACGGCGGCCTGATCCCGCCCCCGGCCCGGAGCCGGTTCCCTTTGCCGGGAACCGGCTCTAGACTGGGGCGGCCATGCCGATCCGTCTGCTCCCCCCCACCCTGGTCAACCGCATCGCCGCCGGCGAGGTGATCGAGCGCCCCGCCGCCGCGATCAAGGAACTGGTCGAGAACGCCCTCGACGCCGGCGCCACCCGGATCGAGGTCACCCTGGCCGAGGGCGGCCAGGCCCTGATCGCGGTCAGCGACGACGGGGTCGGGATGGATCCCGACGAGCTGTGCCTCGCGGTCGAGCGCCACGCCACCTCGAAACTGCCCGACGACGATCTGGTGCGGATCCAGTTTCTCGGCTTTCGCGGCGAGGCGCTGCCGTCGATCGGCTCGGTGGCGCGGCTGACCCTGACCAGCCGGCGGCGCGGCAGCGACAGCGCCTGGAGCCTGTCGGTGATCGGCGGCGAAAAAGGCGAGCCGGTCCCCGCCGCCCATCCCCCCGGCACCCGGGTCGAGGTGCGCGACCTGTTCTTCGCCACCCCGGCCCGGCTGAAATTCCTCAAGAGCCCGCGCACCGAGACCGGCCATGCCGTCGAGGCGATCGAACGGCTGGCGATGGCCCATCCCGCCGTCGGCTTCGCCCTGATCGAAAACGGGCGGCGGCTGCTCGATCTCGCCGCCCGGCCGGGCGAGGACGGCCGGCTGGCCCGGCTGGCCCAGGTGATCGGCCGCGATTTCGCCGCCAACGCCCTGCCGCTCGACGCCGAGCGCGACGGCATCCGCCTGTCGGGCTGGGCCGGGCTGCCGACCTATCACCGCGCCACCGCCGCCGCCCAGTATCTGTTCGTCAACGGAAGGCCGGTGCGCGACCGGCTGGTGATCGGGGCGGTGCGCGGCGCCTATCAGGACGTGGTGGCGCGCGACCGCCATCCGGTGGTGGCGCTGTTCATCGAGCTGCCGGCCGATCAGGTCGACGTCAACGTCCACCCGGCCAAGGCCGAGGTGCGCTTCCGCGATTCCGGGCTGGTGCGCGGGTTGATCGTCGGCGCGATCCGCCACGCCCTCGCCGCCGCCGGCCATCGCACCAGCAGCACGGTCAGCCAGGCCGCGCTCGGCGCGCTCGGCGCCCATGCCTGGTCCGCCCCGGCCCGGCCGGCGGCCTCGTCCGGCTGGTCCGCCCCGCCCCGGCCGGCGCCGCCGCTGCTGGCCGCCGCCGCCGCCGCCCAGGCCCCGCTGGCGCCGCCACCCGGTCTGGCCGAACCGATTCCCGGGCTCGACCTGCCCCCCGCCGCCCCGTCCGGCGCCGACCGGATCGCGGCGGTCGCCGCGCCGGCCGAGGATCCGGCGGCGGAGACCTATCCGCTCGGGGCGGCGCGGGCGCAGTTGCACGACACCTACATCGTCGCCCAGACCCGCGACGGGCTGGTGATCGTCGATCAGCACGCCGCGCACGAACGGCTGGTGTTCGAACGGATCAAGCAGGCGCTGGCCGAGGGGGGCGTCGCCGCCCAGGGGCTGCTGCTGCCCGAGGTGATCGATCTGGGCGAGGCGGCGGCGGCGCGGCTGGTCGAGCGGGCCGAGGCGTTGCAGACGCTCGGGCTCGGGCTCGAACCGTTCGGGCCGGGGGCGGTGGTGGTGCGGACGGTGCCGGCCCTGCTCGGCACCGGCACCGACGTGCCGGGACTGGTGCGCGATCTGGCCGACCAATTGGCCGATTGGGGAACGGAAACCGCCTTGTCCGACCGGCTGTCCGAGGTGTGCGCCACCCTCGCCTGCCATGGCTCGGTGCGGGCCGGGCGGCGGCTCGGTCTGGCCGAGATGAACGCCCTGCTGCGGCAGATGGAGGCCACCCCGCTGTCCGGCCAGTGCAATCACGGCCGGCCGACCCATGTCACCCTGTCGCGGGCCGAGATCGAATCGCTGTTCGGCCGGCGCTGAGGCGGCTGGCGGCCCGCCCGCGCGGCGTTTGGGCCTCCCCGGTTCGGCCCGACCTGACCCGGCGGGTCAGGTCAGCGGCCGGGCGGTCTTACAGATAATTGGTCAGCGACAGCTTGGTGACCTTGGCCAGCGCGGAATAAGAGGATTGCAGGGTGGTCTGGAGGTTGGTGACCTTGACCGCCGCGGCGGCGGTATCGACGTCCTTCAGCGAGCTGACCTGATTGGTCAGCAGGGTGGCGGCGTTGTCCTGCAGGGTCTTGGCCGAGGTCAGCCGGCTGGCGGTCAGGGACAGGCCGGCCTGGGTGGAGGTCAGTTCATCGATCGCCGCGACGGTCAGGTCGTAGATCGCGCTGATCGCCGAGGCGGTGAGCGGCGTGGTGTGCTTCAGCAGGTTGGCGGCACGCAGGGCCTTTTCGAAGCCGTCGCTGGTGTCGCCGGCATTGACGCCGTAGGTGACGGTGACGTCCATCGACACCTGGACCGAGGCCAGACTGGACGAGCCCTCGTAATAGGCGGTGTCCGGGGCGGCGACCGAGGGGGTGGTCGACAGGTTGGCGGTGTCGACCGGCTTGATCTTCGACACCGTGCCGCCGAAGACGTAATCGCCGGCCACCTCGGTGTTCATCAGCCCGGCGAGATCGTCGAGCAGCTCGCTGCCGAACGCGGCATAATCGACCACCGTCGCGGTGTCCGACATCGCCACCGACAGCGTGGTGCGCAGATTGGTCAGCTTGTCGGTCATGTCGCCCATCGCCGCGTACATCGCCTCGACCCGGGAGAGCACGGTCTGGGCGTTGGACGACCAGGTCTGGGTGCGGTTGAGGGCGTTCTCGACCGCGATCAGCCGGCCGCACTCGCCCGGATCGAGGTCGGTGTAATTGTTGCCCTTGAGGCCCGAGGCATTCTGGGCCGACGCCTGGGCGAAGCGGGACTGCAACCCCATCGCGGAGGAGAGCATGGTGTTGGCGAGCCCGTAGGTCGAAACACGTTCCGTCATGATGTCACCGCTTGTGCCAAAGGTTTACTTCACCGCCGAAAGCAGGTTCTCGAACATCGACTTGACCGTGCTGACGACCTGAGCCGAGGCGGCATAGGACTGGCTGAGCGCCTGGATGTTGGCGGTCTCCTCGTCGACGTTGACGCCGTATTTCGACGAGAACGACGAGGTCAGCGTGGTCAGCGAGGTTTCGTCGGCGCTGGCCCGGGCCTTGCTCGCGGTCATGTCGGAGGCCACCTGGGAAATCAGATCGGCCGAGGAGGACGCCACCCCCGAGGAATCGAGCGCGGTGGCCAGCGACTGGATCTGGGCATCGCTCGAGACGATGATCGTCCCCCCGGCCGTCATCGCCGCAGCGGCGGTCGAGAAGGTCTCGGTCGCCAGCAGGGTCGGCTTGGCCAGGATGTCCGAACGCACCGCGATGTCGCCGGCGCCGGTGCCGGTGACCAGATCGTTGAGCCCCAGCGCCGAGGACAGGCTGACCCCCGGGCTGTAGCTGGTGCCGCCGACCGCGGTGACCGAGCCCCCCGACAGGGCGACGCCGTTCGACGCGCTGGTGGCGGTCAGGACAAAGCGACCGCTGGCATCGACACTGGCGGTCACCAACCCGGTCAGGGCGGGAATGCCGTTGATCGTGTCGCGCAACCCCTGGACCGTCGCGGGCGTCGTCGGCAGAGCGATGGTCGCGGCGGCAACGGTGGTACCGGACTGGTTGGTCACCGCCACCGTCAGGTTGCCGCTGCCGGTGAGAGCGTTGCCGAGGGCGAGGCCGGTGACCGAGCCGGTCAACTTGTTGGGCTGGGTCGCGGCGGTGCCGGTATTGTGCGCGCTGTTGATCGCCGACTTGAACGAGGTGGCGATCGCGTCGAGCTGGGTCTGCATCCCCGGCAGCACGCTGTCGCGCATCGCGATCAGCGACGACAGGCTGCCGGTGTCGATCTTGCTGGTGAGGTTGATGCCGGTGCCGCTGACCGGATCGCCGTTGGCATCGAGGGTGGCATCGACATAGACCCCGGACAGCTGGCCGCCGGAATAGGTGGAGGCGGCGCCGATCGTCCCGCTGTGCCTGAACGACAGGGCGTGGACCGAGGCGTCGAGCAGCGGGGTGCCGCCGGCGGTGTAGATCGCCAGCGAGCCGTCGTTCTTGGTGAAGGAGGTCACCCCGATCCGGCTCGACAGGTCGGCGACCAGATTGGCGCGCTGATCCTCGAGCGTGGCGGTGGAGGAGCCGACGGCGGTGGCGCGCACGATCGACTTGTTGAGCTTGTCGATCGCCTGCAGATCGGAATTGATGCTGTCGACCGCGTTGGCGATCGCGGTATCGGCCTCTTCGCGCATCGACTGCACCGCGCTCGAGGTGGTGCGCAACGAGGAGGTGAACTGCTCGACGTTCTGCACCGTCGAGGTTTTCAGCGCGGTGCTGGTCGGGCTGGCGGCCAGCTTGGTCAGCGTCGCGGCCAGGGTGGTCAGTTCGGACGACAGATTGTCGCCGCTGCTGCTGCTGTCGGAGGACAGCGCGCCGAGCGAGGAACCGACCTCCTCGTAATAGTCGGCCAGGGTCGCGGACGCCCCGCTGGTCGAGGTGGCGCCGTAGATGCTCTTCAGCAGCCACGGATCGACGTTGCTGGTGACCGAGGTGACATAGACCCCGGCCCCCTCGCTCCGGGTGGCGAGGCTGGTCTTGTTGGCGCTCTTCTTGGTATAGCCGTCGACGTCGGCATTCGAGACGTTCGACGACGAGGTCGACAACTGGGTCTGGAGCGCCTGCAGCGAACCCGACGCGATCGACAGGGCAGTGTTAAGCGACGACATCAGCCCGCTCCTTCCTCATCCCGCTTCTGCGGGACTCAAATGTGAAAATTGGTCCCGACCACCGAATAGCGCCCCACCTGGGTTTCGCCATCGGCGCCATAGGGACGGCCAACCCCGGCCTCGTCGCGCAACGCCGCCAGCGCCGCGTCGACCCGCCGCCGCGACGCCAGGATCGCCGCCTCAAGCCGGGCGACGTTCTCGGCGGCGATCTCGCGCAGATCGCCCACCGCCTGGATCAGCGTCTCGCTGAACTCGGGATCGTCGGCCAGCGTCTGGGCGACGTCGGCACGGACGCCTTCCCACAACGCGGCATAATCGGCCGCCAGCTCGGTCTTGCGCTCGGCGGTTGGCACCACCCCGGCCGGCATTCCCTCGGCCAGCAGCCGGTTCTCTTCGTCCATCACCAGCGCCAGCTCGGTCACCACCTCAAGCAGCGCCTGGGCCGCGCCGTCGATGTGGTCGGTGTCGGACGGGTCTGAAGCGGCATTCTGCAGCATGACGAGGCTCCTTATGACGAATAACGACGCCGCCGACGGTCAGGACGACCGGTCGTGGGCGACGACCGCCCCTTGAAGATAGGCCCGCGCCGCGCCGCCGTGACGGTTGAGCGCCCGCAGGTCCTCGGACAGGGTGGACAGCTCGCCTTCAAGCTCGCCGACCAACCCCTCCAGATCATTGATCGCCACCGCGATCCGCCGCCGGATCTGCCGGCGTTCGCCCGGCGGCATCTCGGCGATCCGCCGCGCCAGCCGCTCGGCCACCTGCCGGGCGTCGTCGCCGAGCGGATCGTCCCCGGCCCCGCGCACCAGATCGGGCAGCGATTCCCGCGCCTCCTCCAGCCGGCGTTCGAACCCCAGTTCGGCCGGCAGCGGATCGGAAAGCGAGGGAGGTTCCGACATCACACGGTCCCTTCCGGTTCAGGCCTCAGCGTACCGCCGAAACCAGGTCGTTGAACATCGTCTTCGAGGTGCTGATCACCTGCGACGCGGCGGAATAGGCCTGCTGGGCCACGATCATCTTGGTGAATTCGGTCCCGGTGTCGGTGGTCGAGGCTTCCAGCGCCTGCGACTTGATCGTGCCGGTGCCGTTGTCGCCCGACACCCCGGCCAGCGCCTTGCCCGAGGTGGTGCTTTCCTGATACATGCCGTCGCTCAGCACGGTCAGGCCGTTGACGTTGGCGAAGTTGTACAGCGCCACCTGACCGATGGTGATGGTCAGGCCGCTGCCGTAGGTGGAGGTGACCACCCCGTCGCTCGACACCGTCACCCCGCTGTAGCTGCTGGGCGGATAGCCGTCCTGGCTGAGGCTGGTCAGCTTGAAGGTGCTGCCGCTGTCGTACTGGGTCAGATCGGTGAAGTCGAAGGTCAGCGGCAGGGTGCCGGTGGCGGTGACCAGATTCGACGACACGGTGATCGGCGCGGTGACCGCGCTGCCGTTGACCTGGCTGAGCGAGCCGTTGGTCGGACTGAACAGCATCGTGTAATAGCTGGTGCTGAAGCTGAGGCTGGGCTCGGACGAGGTCAGCGACACATCCCACTGATCGGACGCCGAGGCGTCGGTGGTGAAGGTCATCGTCACCGTGTGGCTGGTGCCGATGGTGTCATAGATGGTGGTGGAGGTGGTGATCGAGGACGGCACGCCGGTGGTCTTCGCCTTGTTCCACACCGACATCGGCAGGTTGGCGTCCAGCGAGAGGTTCGCGGTCGGCTTCCACTTTTCCTTGCCGTCCTGCACCCGCAGCGCCCCGACCGACCCGGTCGCGACGTTGGCGCCGGTCGAGGTGTTGTAGCTGTAGGTGTAGCCCTCAAGATAATAATCGTTGCCGAGCGACAGATAGCCCTCGTCATCGACCGAGAATTCGCCGTCGCGGGTGTAGAGCGGGTTGGTCGGCGTGCCGGTGCCGGCGCTGCTGCTCTTGCGGCTGACCACGAAGAAGCCGTTGCCGTCGATCGCCATGTCGGTGGAGGACGAGGTGGCCGACACCCCCCCCTGCGCCGCCACGTTCTGGCGCGACACCGCGGTGACACCCGCGCCCGAGGACGGGACGTTGTCGGTGTAGGAGGTGGTCACCAGCGAAATGAAGCGGGTGCTGTTGGCCTTGTAGCCGATGGTCGAGGAATTGGCCAGGTTGTTGGCCACGGTGGACAGGGCCTGCGCTTCCGACTTCAAACCGGAAACGGCGGTGGACATGGCCGAGGCGATCGACATGGAGTTTCTCCCGGTTAAGCGGCGACGCGGGTGACCTTGCCGAGATCGACGGAGACGCCGCCAACCTCCAGGGCGAGGGAACCATTGGAGGAATCGACCGCCGTCACCTTCCCGACGATGTAGGTGGAGGCGGTGACCGCTTTCCCGGCGGAATCCACCGAACTGACGGTCAGGGTGTAGGTCCCGGCCGACACGTCGGCGCCGGAACTGTCGGTGGCGTCCCAGGCGAAGGTGTGGTCGCCGGTGGAGGTGTCGCCGCTCTTGGTGTAGATCGTCTTGCCGTTCGAATTGGTGACCGCGAGGGTGGTCGACGCGGCGTTCGAAGGCAGATCATAGACCCATTCCGCCCCCATCGAGCCCGAGGAATCGACCGACAGCTTGTTGGTCTCGGCGGTGACGGTCTTGCCGATGTAGCCGACCCCGGTGGACAGGCTGGAGGCCGACACCGACGAGATCGACGAGGCGATCTTGCTCAGGTAGGTGTTCGCATTGAGCTGCTGCTCAAGGCCGGCATACTGGATCAGCTGGCTGGTGAACTGCGAGCCGTCGACCGGATTCAACGGGTTCTGATTCTTGAGCTCGGTGCAGAGCAGCGTCAGGAACTGCGTCTCGATGGTCGAAACGTTCTCGGCGCCTTTGGTGAGGGTGCTGGAACTCGAACTCGTGGCAGAGACGGTCGTCATGGCGTACCCCGTTGAATAGGTCGGGCGAGGGGAAACCCATCGCGCTCTGGAACTTCTACGCACCCGGCGGCATTTTCCGGCGCTTGATTTCGCATCGGCCCCGCCGCCTCGGGTTTTTCAATGCAACGCACATGCCATCTGACGATTCCCCGCCGGACCCCGCCGATCACGCCATGGCGCGGGCGCGCGTCGACCGCGCCCCGGGCACGGCCCGGGGCGCCGGCGTTCTGCCGACGAAAAGAGGCTCCGACCTAGCGGGTCCGGCCGGAGCGACCGGAATCTTTTTCCCGCGACCGGGCGATTCCGGCCGGAGCGAGGGGAATCATTTTCCCTCGGCCGCCTCGGACGGGTTGCTTTCCGGCACCCCGGCGATCTCGGCCCAGGCGTTGCGCAGTTCGCGCAGGCCACTCTCGATGCGACGATACATCTCGTGCGCCTCGGACCGGCCGACCGAACGCATCAGCGCGGTGATGTTGGCGTGATAGGTCTGGTGCAGGCCGCGCGCCACGTCGCCGCCCCGCTCGTAATCGAGCACCGACAGCAGGCCGCGCAACAGCTCGACCGCACGGGACACTTCCTCGTACTGACGGGCCCAGTCGTTCTGTCCGGCCGCGATGCCGGCGTTGCGAATGCGCACCAGAATGCCGTCATAAAGCATCACCACCGCATGCAGCGGCGGCACGGTCATGGCTCCGGCTTGATAGGCGGCGTTGGCCCGCTGCGACGGGATCATCCTGCTCCTCCTCGATATGACCGGCCGCGGACGCCGAAGGGCCGCCCCGGGAACTGACATCCTCGCCCCGGCGGCCGCCCCGCGCGGGGCGGCCGTCGACCCGATCCGTCACCTTCCGGGCCGGCCCTCCGGTCTCCGTCGGCAGAGACTAATTGGAGGTCTTGGACAAGGCGGCCAGCAGGGCCAGAGTGGTCTGGGCGGTGGCCAGTTTGGCAGCGATGTTGGAATATTTGGTTAAAAGGAACTGGCGATAGGCCTCGGCGTCGGACTGGATCGCCGTGATCCGCGACGACAGGTCGTTGTCCTGGCTGGTCAGGGAACTGACCGCGTTGGCGATCTGGCCGGAGGTGCTGTCGGCGAATTCGCTGATGGTGGAATACAGCCGTTCGGCGATGCCGGAACTGAGATTGACGGTGATGCTCTGGTTGGTGTTGCCGACGAAGACGAACGCCATCCCTTCGTAGATCGACCCAACCGCGCCCTTGATCGAGCCGCCATCGACGGTGAACAGCGAGCTGTCGCCGTTGCAGCTCACCCCCGACAGTTTCCCCGACCCATCGACGGTGAGGTCGAAATTGAGGGTGGCCGAGGTCAGCGTGTCGTTGTGCGAAAGCAGCTGGAGGTTTCCCGACGAACTGGTCGCCTGGTAGGAGAACAGCGCCTGTACCGAATCGAACGAATTGTCGAGCGCGTTTTCCAGCGTCGCCGTCTTGATCTGGAGATAATTGTTGACGTCGAACGAGATCCCGAGCTTGCCGAGCGACAGGCCGTTGACTTCGCTCGACAGAATCGACTGCACCGAACTGGTGACGCTGCGCAGGATCGAATCGCCGAACAGCACCGCGCTGTCGCTGGCGGTGGTGCCGCTGGTGCTGAGCGACTGGTTGGTCAGGACGAAATCGCGCAGCGAATTGTAGGCGGAGACGAAGGCGTTGATGTCGTTTTCGACCGTCGAGGTGTCGTTGGTGACATCGAGCGACAGGGTGGTGCTGGTGACCGAGGCCGAGGTGGTGGTGGAGCCGCCGCTGGTGGTGGTGCTGTAGGCGGTGGCGACCGACGGCTTGTAGAGGCTGAGGGTCACCCCCTTGATCGCGTCGGTGATGGTGTTGGTCGAGCGGGTGACGGTCACCCCGTCGATGGTCAGCTTGGCCGGCTGGGCGGACTGGAGGACATCGGCCTTGGTGCCGGAGCCATCGCTGGTGATGCCCAGGCTTTGCAGCACGTCGGGGCCGCCGCCGGGGGTCAGGCTGAGGGTGCGGTCGGTGGTCGCCCCGGTCAGCACCAGCATGTACTTGCTGTCGGAGGTCTGCACCACCGAGGCGATCACCCCGGTCGCGCTCTGCGAGACGTTGATCGCGCCGGCGATGTCGGCCAGCGTCATGCTGGAGGAAATCGAGATCACCGCGCTGGTGGCGCCGGAGCCATCCTCGGCCGAGGCGGTGCCGAGGGTGAAGGTGCCCGACAGCGACAGCGCGCTGGAGGCACTGGCGACTTCCGAAATCGAGCCGAGCCGCTCCACCTTGGCGACCTGATTGACGACGATGTCGTGGCTGCCGAGGGTGGTGCCGTAGGCGACGGTGGCGCCGAGATAGGAATTGGCGGCGGTCGAATCCGACGAGGCCAGCGCGATCGAGCGCGACAGGAAGGCATCGCTGGCGCTGCCGGTCGCCTTTACCGAATTGCGCAGGGCCTTCAGCGGCGACTGCACCGACTGCAACAGCGATTGCAGGTTCTGATAGGCGGAAATCTTGGTCTGGTTGGCGGTGACCTTGGTGGACAGGCTGTCGGCTTTCGCCAGACGGCCCTCGTAACCGATCTGCGCCAGTTCGGTGGCGTTGAAGCCACTGGTATAAGTCGCATAGCCGGCCGACGTCGATGACGCGGCGCTGCTGGTGTTGGTGCTGCTGACTGTGGCCATGGAGACGCCTCCCGGGGGGCGAAGCCTCCGCTTCGGCGAAACGGACGGACCGCCCCATACCGCGACGCCGCCGGCTTGTGGGCCGGCGGCGCCTGATTAAAGAAGACTGCTTAGCTCTTGAGGAGGCTGAGCAGGTTCTGCGGCAGCTGGTTCGCCTGAGTCAGCGCGGCGATGGCCGCCTGAGTCTTGACGTCCTGCGACGAGAGCTTGGACTTCTGGTCCGCCACGTCGGCGTCCATGATCACCGACTGCGCCGCAGACAGGTTTTCGTTCGAGGTCGCGATCGCCTGCGACTGGAACTCGAACCGGGACTCGGTGGCACCCACCGACGCCCGCATCTGCGAGATGGTGGAAATGGCCGAATCGAGGGCGCTGATCGCCGACACCGCCGCGGTGGTGGTGGAACCGCCGACGGAGATGCTGTTGACGCCCAGGGTGGAGGCCGAAGCCGAGGAGATCTGAATCGAAATCGTATCGCTGGTGCTGGTGCCGACCATGAAGTTCACGGCCGACGCGAACGCCGGGGTGCCATTGAGCAGCGACTGGTTGTTGTACCGGGTCGCCGACGCGATGGTGTCGATTTCGCTCTGGAGCTGAGTGAATTCCGAGGCGATGTAGCTGCGCTCGGTCGCGGTAACGGTACCGGAATCCGCCTGGACGGCCAGGGCCTTCATGCGCTGCAGGATGTCGCCGATACGGGCCAGACCGCCGTCGGCGATCTGCAGGATCGACTGCGCCTGGGAGGCGTTGGTCGCGGCCGCGCCGAGCGAGGTGACATCCGACTTGATCCGGCTGCCGATGGCGAGGCCGGCCGCGTCATCCGAAGCTCTGACGATGCGGGAGCCCGAGGCCAGCTTCGACAGGGTGCTCGATTCCTGCGAGGAGTTCAGGTTCAGGTAGCGCAGCGCGGTATTGGAGGCGGTATTGGTCGCAATGACGGGCATGGAAGTGTCTCCTTCTGATCCTTGATACCCCGGCATTCCCCGGGGCCGGCCTCGTTCGGAAGGCCTTACGACATTCTAACGGAGTTCGCGGGAAAAACAGGCGAAAAAAATTCAACCCAGGGCCTGCAAATGTCGAAATTCCTCCCAGGCCCCACGGCCCCGGCCGCGCCGCCTCGGCAGGCGTTCGACCGCGCTGACGGTGGCGCCGGGGATCCGGGCGATCTCGCCATTGCCGGAACGGTTGCGACACGCCGCGGCCGGCGGCAGCCTCCCGCGCCGGAAAGCACGACGCCGCCGGCTGGTGGGCCGGCGGCGCCTGCTTAAAGAAGACTGCTTAGCTCTTGAGGAGGCTGAGCAGGTTCTGCGGCAGCTGGTTCGCCTGAGTCAGCGCGGCGATGGCCGCCTGGGTCTTGACGTCCTGCGAGGAGAGCTTGGACTTCTCTTCCGCCACGTCGGCGTCCATGATCACCGACTGCGCCGCGGACAGGTTTTCGTTCGAGGTCGCGATCGCCTGCGACTGGAACTCGAACCGGGACTCGGTGGCACCCACCGACGCCCGCATCTGCGAGATGGTGGAAATGGCCGAATCGAGGGCGCTGATCGCCGACACCGCCGCCGTGGTGGTGGAACCGCCGACGGAGATGCTGTTGACGCCCAGGGTGGAGGCCGAAGCCGAGGAGATCTGAATCGAAATCGTATCGCTGGTGCTGGTGCCGACCATGAAGTTCACGGCCGACGAGAACGCCGGGGTGCCATTGAGCAGCGACTGGTTGTTGTACCGGGTCGCCGACGCGATGGTGTCGATTTCGCTCTGGAGCTGGGTGAATTCCGAGGCGATGTAGCTGCGCTCGGTCGCGGTAACGGTACCGGAATCCGCCTGGACGGCCAGGGCCTTCATGCGCTGCAGGATGTCGCCGATACGGGCCAGACCGCCGTCGGCGATCTGCAGGATCGACTGCGCCTGGGAGGCGTTGGTCGCGGCCGCGCCGAGCGAGGTGACATCCGACTTGATCCGGGTGCCGATGGCGAGGCCGGCCGCGTCATCCGAAGCCCTGACGATGCGGGAGCCCGAGGCCAGCTTCGACAGGGTGCTCGATTCCTGCGCGGAATTGAGGTTCAGGTAGCGCAGCGCGGTATTGGAGGCGGTATTGGTCGCAATGACGGGCATGGAAGTGTCTCCTTCTGATCCTTGATCCCCGGCAAACGCCGGGACCGGCCTCGTTCGGAAGGCCTCGCATCATTCTAACGGAGTTCGCGGCACAAGCAGGCGAAAAAATTCACCCTTGGGCCAGCAAATGTCGAAATTCCCCCTCCGAGCCCCGCAGCGCCTGCCGCAGCCCCTGACGGCCGCGCTTCAGCAGGCTCTCGACCGCGCTGACGGTGGTGCCGAGGATCTGGGCGATCTCGCCATTGCCGAGGTCGTCGTAATAAGCCAGCGTCACCGCCGCCCGCTGCTGCGCCGGCAGCCGGCTGATCGCCCGCTCCAGCCGGCTGTAGACCTCGCGCCGGTGCAGGGTCTCGACCGCGTCGGGCTTGTCCTCGGCCGGTTCGGGCACGTCGTCGATGTTGGCGTTCGACGGCAGCCGGGTCAGGTCGATGCAGCGGTTGACCACCACCCGGTACAGCCAGGTGCTGAACTGGGCCCGGCCCGGCTCCCACGCATGGCGGTGGGTCCAGGCCTTGACCATCGAATCCTGGGCGACGTCCTCGGCGTCGGCGACGTTGCGCAGCATCCTGAGCGCCAGCGCGTAGGCGCGGTCGACATGGCGCTCGACCAGCACCCGATAGGCGGCGGCGTCGTCCGCCTTCATCCGGGCCAGCAGGGCGTCGTCGTCCAGCGACCCGACCGGGACGGCGGCCGGGTCCGCCACGCTTTTGCCTTCCGCCATTACCGCCATCCGCCTGCCTTGACCATCAGAACCGGCATCCCCCGTCGCGCGCACATCTCGTCTTATGGCTTACACGCGGCGCGGCCACGGTCCAGGCGCTGTGCGGCGTCTGTTTTTCAAGGAGTTAAGCAGAAGGTTGTTGCCGCCCGCCCGGGCAGGCCCGGCCCAGCGACCCTTTTATTTTAGCCGGGGGGACGCGCGAAAGCCAGCGAAGCGGGCGGCGCCGCCCCGGCGTCAACGCTATAAATCTAGTCATTTTATAGATTGACACGTGATACCCCCCGCCCCTACCTTGTGGTGCGAGGGAGCCTTTCAGCCGCACGGCTTGCGGGCGCCCGAGGCAGTCAACCGCCACGGCTGGGCCGCCCAGCCCGTCGGCGGCGGCGGTGCCCGGCCTGCGCCGCCGGGAGCCGGCCGCGCAGCAACCGGACGGACCCTCCGCGATGGCAGTCGTTTTTCCTCATCCCGCGCCGTCTCTCGCCACCGCCCCGGACGCACCGGAAACGCCGGAGGTCCCGAACGGCGACATTTCCCTGCTGGTCGGCGGCAATCTGCGCCGGCTGCGCACCCGCAACGGCCTGTCGCTCGAACGGCTGTCGCGCGCCTCCGGGGTCAGCCGGGCGATGCTGTCGCAGATCGAATTGGGCCGCTCGGTGCCGAGCGTGGCGGTGCTGTGGAAGATCTCGCGCGCGCTGCGGGTGCCGCTGTCGGCCTTCACCGCCCAGATCAGCGGGGCCGAGGTCACCGTGCTGCGGGCCCACCGGGCCAAGCTGCTGTCCTCGCGCAACGGCCGCTTTTCGTCGCGGGCGCTGTTCCCCTTCGCCGGGCCGCGCCGGACCGAATTCTACGAGATGCGGCTGGCCGCCGGCACGGTCGAGGAGGCCGAGGCCCACCCGCCCGGCACGATCGAGAATCTGGTGCTGGCCCAGGGCCGGCTCGACATCGGCCTCGACGGCGCCCTTTACCGGCTGGAGGACGGCGACGCGGTCCATTTCGTCGCCGACCGGCCGCATTCCTACCGCAATGGCGGCCCGATCGAGGCGCTGTTCTATCTGGTGATGATCTACCCGGACTACGCCGAATGACCGAAGCCAGCAAGGTACGCGGCCTGCCCACGCCGCTCGATCCCCTCCCCGCCGCCGACGACCTGCTGTGGCGGCGCCTGCGGCACGAGGCCGCCGACGCCTTCCACCGCGCGCCGATGCTGGCCGGACTGTTCGTCGCCTCGATCCTCGAACATGATTCGCTGGAGGAGGCGGCGTTCCATCGCATTTCCGCCCGGCTCGGCAACGAGCTGGTGCCGCGCGAGCTGCTGGCCGCCACCTTCCGCCGCGCCGCCGCCGCCGAGCCCGAGATCGGGCTCGGCCTGCGCGCCGACATCGCCGCCGTGCTCGACCGCGACCCCGCCTGCGACCGGCTGATCGAGCCGTTCCTTTATTTCAAGGGATTCCACGCGATCCAGACCCACCGGCTGGCGCACTGGCTGTGGCGGCGGGGCGAGCGCGACTTCGCCCTCTACCTGCAAAGCCGCTCGTCCGACATGTTCCAGACCGACATCCACCCCGCCGCCCGCTTCGGGCGCGGCATCTTCCTCGATCACGCCACCGGGCTGGTGGTGGGCGAGACCGCCGAGGTCGAGGACGACGTCTCGCTGTTGCAGAACGTCACCCTGGGCGGCACCGGCAAGGATTCGGGCGACCGCCACCCCAAGGTGCGGCGGGGGGTGATGATCGGGGCCGGGGCCAAGATCCTCGGCAACATCGAGATCGGCGCCTTTTCCCGCATCGCCGCCGGCTCGGTGGTGCTGCGCCCGGTCGAGCCCCATTCGACCGTCGCCGGCATCCCGGCCAAGGTGATCCGCGCCAACCCGGCCGGCGAGTCCCGTCCGCCCGGCGAGCTGCTCGGCGCGCTGGCCTATGAATCCTTCGATTATTCGATCTGAACCCGTGCCCGCAAGGAGACCCGCGATGACCAACGATCAGGCTTCCGCCCTCGATCTGTCCGGCCGGCTGATCCTTTATGTCGGCGGCCGCCACCAGCATGTCAGCCACCTGCGCCGGATCGTCGAAGCCCACAACGGCGCCTTCGTCCACCATGACGGCGGGGTCGAGCAGAGCCTGTCCAAGCTCGACGCCCAGCTCGAACGCGCCGACGCGGTGCTGTTCCCGGTCGGCTGCGTCAGCCACGCCGCCCAGGACCGGGTCAAGTCGCTGTGCCGACGTCTCGACAAGCCGTTCCGGCCGTTGCGCAGTACCGGCATCGCCTCGATCGTCGCCGCGCTCGATTCGGTCGCCCCGGCCCGGCCGGCGGTCTGAGGCGGGGCGGCCGCCGCCCCGCGCCCCGCTCGGGGAGCCCGGCTCCCCGAACCCCTCCGTTATTTCAGATCAGTTGCCAGGTGGAGACGGTGTACGTGGTCAGTGCCGAGGCGGTCGCGTCGGACTCTGGAACAGGATAGTGCTGAATCAGGAAATATTCTCCAGTAACTTTATCCTTTATGAAATTATAGAAAACATATTCCGTTGACGATCCGTCTTTGTTTGCCTGGCTGTAATTAAAGCCTGTCGTCCATCCCGTGAATTTTATATAAAATTGGCGGCCGGGAGATTGGCTGGCGGGTTTCGCAGCGCAAAAAGTAGCCCCTGGATCAATGAGTTTCAGCCGCTTGACGCCTTCCTTGATCGAAAAAAGCTGCCAGTTGTCGGTTGAAAATTGCGAAGACGTCTTGTTGTAGGGGACGATATCCCCATTCCAGTTCGTCATGTCTGATTCGTATGACTTTTTTGTGCCGACAATCTTGGCGCCCTTGACTGTCCGGCCCAGGACGTTGTCCGGGCTGTGCCAGGCGCTATGCTTTTCGACCGAATGGTATCCAGGATGCGCGTCTTCATAACCCTGTGCCTGATGGGATCGATAATAATCGAACGCATACGGCAAGGCTCCCCCCACGAGTCCCCCGAATGTGGTCCCCACGATTTTCCCCAAGGTGCCGCCGATCGGCCCACCGATGAGACCGCCGCCAATGGCACCCATCGCACCGAAGGCGGCCGCCGCGCTTCTGAAATACCGGGACGGCTGGATGACCTCCGCCGGATTGCTCTGGCCTGAGGGCGGAGGATGCGACGGCGGGGGCGGGGCCGCCGTCTTCGCCTGCACCGGCGGGGAGCCGAATTTGGTCGGCGGTGGGGCATGGACGGATCGTTGCCCACCGTCTGGTTTGGCCTGAGCCGGTTGCGGTCCATATTTGGTCGGCGGCGGGGCGAAATTGCTCATGGGCGTATCCGTGGCCGGGATTTCCTCAGGCGTCACTGGCGGGCGTCCTGCTGCCATCGACGGGCAAACAAAACATGCGCCCCGCGCTCATTCCCGCCCCCCGAGAATGTCCTCCCCGCGTGCACCAGCATAGCAAAATGCAAAAAAAACGGGAACCAGGAATGACGCCGAGGCACGTTCCACGGAGGGGTCAACCCGGCCCTCCGCTGTCTCCGCCTCCGGCTCCACCATAGCGGAGGAAAGCGACGGCGCGTGCCCGTGGCGGTCTCGGCAGCGGCGGCGATTTGACAGAAACTGACTGTACAAAAGTTGTCCTGAATTTACGCCTTTCGACTTTTCGCAGCACGAGGAGACGCGTTCATGTCCGAGGACGTCGAGGTTCGCCGCACCCTGAACGAGCAGGCGGCGCGCCAGCTCGCCAACGCCACCAAGACCCGGGCGCAATGGTCGGGCATCACCCCGCGCTGGCTGGTGTCGTTCCTGCCCTGGACCCCGGTCGAGGCCGGCATCTATCGGCTCAACCGCGTCAAGGAAGCCGCCGCCGCCACCGCCGCCGACGTCAAGTGCAGCCCGCGCAGCGACACCGATCTGCCGGAAAGCTATGTCCCCTACGAGGAGCATCCGCGCGAATATTCGCTGAACGCGGTGACCTCGGTGCTCGACGTCCAGACCCGGGTGTCCGACCTTTATTCCCACCCGATCGACCAGATCCAGGAACAGCTCCGGCTGCTGATCGAGCGGGTCAAGGAGAAGCAGGAGACCGAGCTGCTCAACAACCCGGAATACGGGCTGCTCAACAACATCGCCGACAGCCAGCGGATCCGCCCGCTGAAGGGCGCGCCGACCCCGGACGATCTCGACGAGCTGATCACCAAGGTGTGGAAGGAACCGGCCTTCTTCCTCGCCCATCCCCGCGCCATCGCCGCCTTCGGCCGCGAATGCACCAAGCGCGGCGTGCCGCCGGCCACCGTCAATCTGTTCGGCAATCCGTTCATCACCTGGCGCGGCCTGCCGATCGTCCCCTCCGACAAGCTGCCGATCGACGAGGCCGGCAAGAGCAAGATCCTGCTGCTGCGCACCGGCGAGAAGAAGCAGGGCGTGGTCGGGCTGTTCCAGCCGGGGGTGCCGGGCGAGGTGGCGCCGTCGCTGTCGGTCCGCTTCATGGGGATCAATCGCAAGGCGATCGCGTCTTACCTGATCTCGCTCTATTGCTCGGCGGCGGTGCTGACCGACGACGCCATCGCGGTGCTGGACGGGGTCGAACTCGACCATTACTTCGATTACGACAAGAAATTCGCATGAGCGACTTTCTCCCCGACGCTCCCGTCGCGGGAGCCCCCGACCCGGCGCTGATCGCGAAGATGGCCAATGCCTTCTTCGCCGCCTTCCCGGGTCAAACCGTGCCCTCGATCGGGACGGCGGCCCCCGCCGCCCCCCTGGTCGAGACCGGGCCGACCGGCGGCTTCGTGCCGCCGGGGACGCCGACCGCGCCCGAAATCGGTTTCCTCACCACCGTGCCGGCGGTGCCGGGCCTCGGCCCGCTCGCCGCCGCGCCCAAACCGCCGCCGGTCAACCCCACCGCCGTCCCGCCGGCGACCCCGCCGGGCGATGGCGACCTGCGCAACGCCCCGGCCCTGCTCGGGCCGGTGCTGGCGCTGGTGCCGCCCGAACATGCCGGCGGCCCGGCCGCGCCCGACGGCACCGCCGACCTGTCCGCCGCCCAGGTGCCGCCGATCGAGCCGCCGTCCGGCATCGCCGTGCCGCCGACGCCGGACACCACCGCCGCTCCGGCGGCCCCGGCGGCCCCGGCGACGGTTCCGGCCGCCCCGGCCGCCGCGCCGCCGAGCGGTGGGTATTACTTCCTCGACGGGGTGGACGGAATCGGCCCCGCCCCGGCCCTGCCCACGCGCGACGCGGTGCCGCCGCTCGGGACCGCCCCGGCCCCGGTCAGCGGGGTACGCCCGTTCGACGCCGCCTCGATCCGGCGCGACTTCCCGATTCTGGAAGAGCGGATCCACGGCCGGCGGCTGATCTGGCTCGATAATGGCGCCACCACCCAGAAGCCGCGCGCGGTGATCGAGCGGCTGGCCCATTATTATCAGCACGAGAATTCCAACATCCACCGCGCCGCCCATACCCTGGCGGCGCGCTCGACCGACGCCTACGAGGCGGCGCGCGAGAAGGTGCGGCGCTTCCTCAATGCCGGCGCGGTCGAGGAGATCGTGTTCGTGCGCGGCGCCACCGAGGCGATCAATCTGGTGGCGCAGGCCTGGGGCGGCCGCTTCCTCGGCCCGGGCGACGAAGTGATCGTCACCTGGCTCGAACACCACGCCAACATCGTTCCCTGGCAGCAGATCTGCGCCCGCACCGGGGCGCGGCTGAAGGTCGCCCCGGTCGATGACCACGGCGACGTGATCCTGGAGGAATACGAGCGGCTGTTCACCGACCGCACCAAACTGGCCGCCTTCACCCAGGTGTCGAACGCGCTGGGGACGGTGACTCCGGCGGCGGCGCTGGTCGAGATCGCCCACCGCCACGGCGCGCTGGCCCTGGTCGATGGCGCCCAGTCGGTGTCGCACATGCCGACCGACGTCCAGGCGCTCGGCTGCGATTTCTTCGTGCTGTCGGGCCACAAGATGTTCGCCCCGACCGGGATCGGGGTGCTGTACGGCCGCAAGGATGTGCTGGAAACCCTGCCGCCGTGGCAGGGCGGCGGCAACATGATCGCCGACGTCACCTTCGAGAAGACCCTGTACCAGCCGGCCCCGGCCCGGTTCGAGGCCGGCACCGGCAGCATCGCCGACGCGGTCGGCCTGGGGGCGGCGATCGATTATCTCGACGGGATCGGGATGGCCAACATCGCCGCCTGGGAACACACCCTGATCGAGCATGCCCTGGCCGGTCTCGCCACCGTGCCCGGACTGCGGATCATCGGCCGCCCGACCCAGCGGGCCGGGGTGGTGTCGTTCGTGCTGGAGTCCTGCCCGCCCGAGGCGGTGGGCAAGGCGCTCGACCAGGAAGGGATCGCGGTGCGGTCCGGCCACCATTGCGCCCAGCCGATCCTGCGCCGGTTCGGCCTGGAGGCGACGGTGCGGCCGAGCTTCGCCCTCTACAACACGCTGGAGGACATCGACGCCCTGGTCGCGGCGTTGCACCGCCTCACCGCCGGACGCGGCACCGGGGGATGATGTGGGCTCCGCCCACGCCCGCCAAGGGCCGCAAGGCCCTTGGAACCCTTCGATGGTCGGGTGTGGCAAGGACAAGGGCATGGGATCCAAGGGCCTTGCGGCCCTTGGCGGGTGCGGGCGGAGCCCGCGTCTTTCTTCCGGCGGGCGGACGCTTGCTTTTCCCGACCCGCCCCGGTATGGTTCCGCCAAATTCCTGCCGGCGTAGCTCAGTTGGTAGAGCAGCGCATTCGTAATGCGCGGGTCGGGAGTTCAAGTCTCTTCGCCGGCACCATTTTCCTTAGCGTTTTCAACGCACTCATCGGGTCCCTTCTTCGCGGAAGGGGCCCGATTTGCATTTAACAGTCTATTAACATAAACTATGCGTGGAGCTTGCGGAAAAGCCACAACTAGAGGGCTGCAATCGATGGCACGCGCGAAGCAGACCGAGTATGCGTATTTCGATGACGGAGACATTGCGCTCTACCACCGCCCCGGAACGAAAGCTTACCAAGCGCGGATAAAGCTGGAGGGCGGCAAATCCCTCGTCCGCAGCACCGGCACGGAGAATTTGCAGGAGGCGCTGAAATGGGCGCGCAGGGAAAAGATCGCCAACGAAACCAAGATCGAGCTTGGCCTTGATCCGACCGGGCGAACTTTCAAATATGTCGCGGAACGCTGGCTTGGCAGCCTGGACGCGAAGAAAGAACGGCAGGTCCGGGACTACACCCGCATCGTCACCCGCTACCTCATTCCTTATTTCGGTGCGATGAAGATCACGCAGATCACCCAGCGGGCGATCAGCGAGTATGAGGATTGGCGCAAGGCGTATTGGCTGACAGGACCGGGCGCGCAGGAAAGTCAGGAAACCATCGAGCGCGCCGACGGCATAACCTACACGCGGAAGAAAACCTTTGGCGCGCGTGGCAAGGCCGACGCGGAAGACACGGTGCTGCGGCAGATTTTCAAATACGCCATTTCACAGGACATGCTGGAAGGCTCCCGCATGCCGATGATTGGCGGCAAGGCCAACGGCAAGACGAAATTCAAGGGACACGCCCGCCCGGCCTTCACGCGGGACCAGGCCGAACGGATTTTGCAGCACTGCATGGATATGGCCTTGCCGGAAGGCAACGACCTGAAAGTGCCTGATCCCGACCGCATGGTGTTTGCCGCGTGGGTGCACATCATGCTGGGAACGGGAATACGGCCCGGCAAGGAATGTCAGCAAATCCTGTGGAAGCACTTTCGCAACGAAACCGTCAATGGCGAAGACCACACCTTCCTCACAATCATGAAGGACACGAAAACCGGCGAGAGAACGGTTTGGTGTGATCCCTTCGTGTGGCGCTTTCTCGTGACCTTCCGCATCTACAGCGACTTCAAGGGCGACAACGATTTCGTCCTGGCCGATCAGAAGACGGGAAAGGCCGTGCTGGACTTCAAGCGGCAATTCGCAACGATGATGGCCGCGCTCGACATGGAAGTCGACGATCACGGAAACCCCTATGTCCCCTACAGCTTCCGCCACACTTGGGCCACCTTGAAGCTCAACGAGGGGATGAACGAGCGGCTGGTGGCGCTCAACATGGGCACATCGCCCGAAATGATCCACAAGCACTATGGCAAGGACGACACGATCAGCCGGGCCGGTGAGTTCAAATCCCCGCTGGATTTCTTCGCGTTCAAGCCCGCGTGGCTTGAGACGGAATGACGGGCGCAGGGGAAATCAGCCTATGGCGCGCGGCCAGCGCGATTTTCCATCACGCGCATCCCAGTTGCGCGTTGGGCCATTAAAGCGTCCGGGGCGCTCGGGCGCTGCGGCAGCGTCGGTTTAACCGACAGGGCCAGTCGTGTAACACGATTGGCCACTCAGAGAAACAGCCCCGCAAGATCGTCGGGGCTGTCTGAGATCAGGGCGTGAGTTTCTTGCCGTAACGGCCCCTGGCCGCTGCAAGCTGTTTGTCCAGTTCACCCGCCAGCACCGCGTCACGGATCAGCGTCAAGGTGGGAACGAGATTTTCGGCTGTGCCGACCTGGACCGTGGACAGCTTGGGCTTCAGTTCCAGCCGCTTGTTGCCGTAGCGGATTTCCACCAAATACCCGCCCTTCTCGTCGCGCCAATACCAGGGACGGAAGCGCACCGGCAGGTCCTTGAGGATTTTCGTTCCCGTCTCCGCGTCCTGCACCCAGCTTTGCCGCCGCCGCTGGAACAGTTCACCCTTCAGCATCGCTTCGGCCGCTTCGATCTGCCGGTTCAGCGCATCAACCATCTTGGCCCGCATGGCCGCTTCCGGGGTATTGGCGCTGGTCCGCTCGACCGCCACCAGCTTCAGCTTCTCCAAGTTTCCCATTTCCGTCTCCATGACAACCATATGGAGAATGTTAGTGTCGATGGAGATAGATCGCTACCTGTGGTTGGTTAGGCCGTCGAACATACTTCAAGTATGTTGGCCCCCGGTCCGATCACTTACTTGAAAGTAACATTGGGGCGAAAGCGCGGAGGCAGGCGGACGCTTTGGCGCTCTCCAGGACCGGGAACATACATCATGTATGTTCGGGACTGTCTGGCGAGTGGCCGACAGCCCCTCGGGCCGGACCTGCAAACGCTTGGCAAGAAATGAAAATTTCGAGTTCACATACATCAAGTATGTGAGAAGGGCCATTGAACGGAGTGAGTTACAGCCCCTCGACCGCCGCCCGCATCATGTGGTCGTTGACCTCGATATAGCGCTGGGTGGTGCTGAGGTTGCGGTGTCCGGCCAAGGTCATGATAACCTTCGGTGACACGCCCGAGTGGGCCAGCCGGGTGATAAACCAGCGCCGCCCTGAATGGCTACTCGCTCCGTCGATCCCCGCATCCTTGTAAATGCGGCCGAAAAGCTGGCACAGGGTGTTGGGCGAGAATGCCGTGTCCTTCTGCGTCATCAGGAACGGCCTCCCGCGATCGCCATTCGTGTAACACGATTGGTAACGCTCGAATTCCCGGCGCAGCTTGCCGTTCACGAACACCGTCCGCGCCTCGGCCGTCTTGGTGGTTTCCGCCCGCAGGGTAATTTGGTCCCGAATGCGTCCTTCCCCATCCAGCACATCGCCGATGGTCAGGGCCGCGATTTCACCGACGCGCATTCCGGCATAGAAGCTGAGCATCACGGCCATGCGGTTGCGGGCTGCGTGGCGCTGGGAGGCGACGAGGGCGAGAACGCGCTTCAGTTCCGCCTCGCTGAGCACCTTGGCCTGTTTCATCTCGAAACCTCATATAATAAGTCCCTGCACGGAAATTATTATATTGCCGGTCGATGTGTGGCCGCATCCGAAGAAATCCGCCTTATGGAATAAGCGGTTAGCGTGAAATATAAGGAAACATAAATTTTCTTACATTTCGGCCTGGGCGCCTTTACGCGCCTGTGCCAGCAGTTCGCCCTGGCGTTTGCGCGCTGTCTCGTTCGCCTTGGAGACCTGTTCACGCTTCTTCTGAAGTGTGGCCGCCTGTTTCATCCGCTTGGCCTGATCGGCCTTCGTGTCCGCCTGCCGCTTCAGGCTGTCGCTGTATGGTGTGGCCGTGGCCTCTTCGGCCATGAATTCTCGAAATCGCATTTGGTCGCTCCTGCTGGTCCGTGTCAGCAGGTATTTATCTGTGCGCTGAATGGTGGCATTGTCTCCCCGTGGATGCGGCTATGACGGCTTTGCGCCCATTTTTGCCATTTATAGCAACGTGCTGCGATCCCAGAAGCGGACGCTCCTCCACGCAGAACTTGGATGATCGCTGAGACAGATTATGATAAAAATTCCGTGCATAGGCTTGATGACGTCGATCGGATCATATCGTCCAGCACGGAGTACAAAGGTTGAGCCGGGGGGGCGCGTTCGAGAGCATAGAAATACTGAGCGTCGCTGGCACACAGCGATCACCCACTCTGCTCAAGGACACACCGCACGTAACCACCGCCAACGATGCCTTTCGCTCGGTTCTTGAGAAGAGCGACCGTCTCTCCAGCGCGCTCGCGAACCTGGAAAGCGCGAAGGCGCAGTATTGTGTTTTCGGAGGATGGTTGAGGGACACGCTCGCTCCCCACACTCAGGCATCACCTCCTCCTAGAGACGTCGATCTCGTCGTTGCGGATGTTGATATAGCAGCTTTGGTCGATCTACTACCCTCGGACGTGCGCCCCACGATTTTTGGCGGTATTCAGAGCTCTGCGCCACCAGTCCCATTTGATATCTGGCCACTGCACGAGACGTTTCTCATTCGGACCCTGAAGTTGCCAACCTCGTTTGTTAGCCTACTCCAGACTACCGATTTCGACATCAACGCCGCCCTCTACTTCCCAGCACAAGGTGGTCGCGCGCCGAGAATTCTCGAAGCAGGAATGTTGTCAGCGCTTATAGCTAAGCAGATTTCATTTAACGCTAGCCACCTGCCATTTCCAGTGTTGCAATGCGCTCGCCTTGCCGCTTATGCAGCAAAATTGGAATTTAGCTTTTCCCCGCCAGTACTCGACTTCATGCGGATGATACTGGCAAGTTCAAATCATCTAAAAGAAGTCGTTGCTGGCCTCGAGCGTTATCACAAGGGGCCAATGGCCGAGAAGGCAATTGATATTGTCACCTCTATCGTTGAGGGCAGGATTTGAAGACTTTCTATTTTTCGAATTGCATGGCTGCTTTTGAAGGCGGAGGGGTAAGAGGCGCCGCCTATGCCGGTGCTTACGAAGCCGCAATTGAAGCAGGAGTGTGTTTCAGTCGCGTGGCGGGCAGCTCTGCCGGCTCGGTGGTAGCCGCATTTGTCGCGGCTGGCGCATCGCCTGCTTCGATTAAACGGCGAATGCTTGAGACGGAGTTTGCAGCTTTCAAGGCTCCCGCACGAGTTGAAGCCGCGCCGTTCAAGAAGAGTGGATTGCCCAAGTTCGCCGGCTTCGCCCGTATGTTCAGTGGCAAATGGATGAACGCGATCGAGGCCGGTGGCATGTTCAGCACGTCGGCGCTCCACGCCTGGGTGGAAAATAACTTGCGGGGGGTGTTCGCCGAGCAGGGGCGGCCGGTACCCGACCGACCGATCCACTTCAAGGACCTCCCGTTGCCTCTCCACATCGTCGCCGCGGATGTATCCCAGAAGGAACCAAAAGTTTGGAGCCGCGAGACCACACCAGACGAATCAGTCGCGCTGGCGGTGCAAGCTTCCTGCGCGATACCGGTCTACTTCCAACCCGTAACGTCGGGCACCTCGGTGCTCGTCGACGGTGGCGCCGTCAGCAACCTCCCCACCCACGTCTTCCCTGCGAACCGCGGGCACCCGGGCAGATTCTCCGATAAGACGCTTGCATTCAGATTACGAAGTGCGACTTCGCCGCGAGCGTCGCAGTTCGAAGACGCTCGGGCATATGCGCTCGGCATGGCGGATACAATGGTCACCTCCGCTACGCACATTCAGCAATCGCTCCAAGATGGAGTGTATTCAGTCGAAATCGAGACCGGTGACATTCTGGCGACCGATTTTGATCGGATGACGCGAGAGGTTCAGGAAAACTTGTACGACAATGGTTTTCAGGCTATGCGAACGTTCGTCGCTAGAGAGCGGGAGTTCGTCGGCCGACACCGTGTTGCATCACAATTCGATGGCTTCGACGAGCGCTTGCTCGGATACGTCCACTGCTTTATCGAAGCGCGGTCTACGATCTGGATTTCTGATTCTTCGACCTACTGGCTCTGGTTTATCTTTCCAGCCCTAGCATCAGCGATAAGGCGCGGCGTGAAAGTTCGCATGGTTGCCGGACCGGTTAGCCTGAATGCTCGCGAGGAAGAACGGCGCCGAAACCTGCTCAGAGCGATGGGGTGTGACGTCCAAGAGCGCTCCATCAGCTTTACAGGGATATTGGTGGACTTTCCTAGTGACGCTGCGACCGCGGTAGTCAGTTCTGAGCGCGGAGCCGTCGGCAACGACTTCCACTACGACGCCGAGAAGATAAAAATCTATACCAGCGACGATGATCTTCCTGTCATCAACAGTCTCGGTGTGAGTTTTGTCGAACAGTTCGACGAAACGAGGTCCGCCCTCCCCGAGGCGGCAGCAATATCAATCGAGCCCATGTGCTCCGATGAGCTCTTTGCCGCGCTCAAGACCGTCCGGCACTACGAGCAAGCGAGGTTCGACATACAGGAACTTGCACTCGATACATCGTTGCGCGTATGCCAGACGCGGGTGAAGGAATTCAAGCTTCTACAGGTCGCAAAGTTGGTGGAAGAATTATCGAGCACTGGTCTTGAGTTGTTCGCACCGTGCCGATATCGACTTCCAGACCGTTCGACGAGCATCATCACCCCGCCAGTCGTCGAAATAACACCGCAAGGGCCGGTGATGATCGAGGGACACACGCGTGCATTCTATGCAGCGCGGCAGGGCCGCAGTCACTTGAAGGTCGTAATGGTCGATAGAGTCCGTGCCGCGCTGCCAGTTGAGCCGCGCCCATTTCACGACCTCACAATCGCGCAGGAGACGATTGAGGTATCCACGAATATGCCAGGCTTCCAAAAGGCATTGATGCGGAATATCGAAGAGGCACTCCACGCTGAGAGCGTGCGTCTTTTGTGTAAGGGAACTCCCCCCTGAGATCTTATTGACGGACCACTCTTGCGGTAAACTTCCCTAACAGCTGCCAGTCCGCTTCCGGCCCATCCCCACCCAATCCCCTGTCGGTTTTCCCGACAGAAATGGCGGTTCCCGCGTTGACCATTCGTGTAACACGATCCGATCTGACCGGATGAGGCGCGTCCACCGCCTCTCGTGTTCGGTCCTTCCTGTATCCCAGGGCCATATCCGTTCATTGTCCGGTCTGTTGAAAACCTATCCAAGAAACTCTTCAAGAGCCCTTCGAGCCGTGTTGTTGGTGACTTCTCTTTGGCCTAATGGATCTCTGTGATCGCTGGCGATCTCTTGATCGATTTCGCCAATCTCTTTGATTGGCTATTTGAGATGATTTACAATATGGCGTTGCCAAGAAGCCACATTTCTCCCCCCCCACTGCCAAACTACCGGAGAACACCTATGATGTCCTGGCCGGTGAACTTCCCTGTGGAAGCGCCTGACAGTGGGGGAGAGAAGACGTTACCCGTCGCCGTGTTAATTCGCTTCAGTTAAGGCGACACCCGAATTCCTTACCTGTAGAAGCGTCCCTCCTGAGCCTTACGCCCAATGCGGTTATGCGATTGCAAGCGACTACGGTGACGCTTAACACTTGCGTCTGCGCCAAGTCCTATATCGAAGGCTTAATCCGTCGTGCGTTCCGCACTCTCGCGCACAGACCGTAGTCTTAGAGCCCGACTCGAAACTCTATGAATTGAAACAATACCTTGCGAGACGCCTGGTTGTGAGGCGGATATGGGCGACGTTGATCCATGCTTCGGCGGAGGCGATGGATTTTTCCCAGTCCTTGGCCAAT